>NZ_AP027059.1:1213961-1517451 GCF_030295325.1 Haliovirga abyssi
TCCAAAAAAGCAAGACTTTTTTTACTTTTTTATAAATATTTTTTAATATTTTAGATATGTTGTAAAAGTTATATCATCTTGAGAATTTCCATTGAAAATATCATCATTTCCAAAGTATTTCATCTCATATCCAATATCAACTCCTAAATCTATTTTTTTATTATTAAAATTTATATCCAACGGAAGAAATCCAACTCCTACAGTGTAACTTTTTTGGGCTTCTATATTATCTATAGAATTTAAATTTCTAGACATACCTACTCTTAAATCAAGTTTTTTATAATAATTTCTGCTAATTCCAATATTAAATCTATCACCATTTTCTATTTCACCTATTGCTTCTATATTTTCTTTATTATATGCAATAGAGAAAATTCCTTCTTTATCTAATGTTTCACTATAATTATCTTCATTTTTAATCTTCCACTCCAAAGATGATTTTATATTCTTAGCAAAATATCCTATTGTTATATTTTTATTTAAATCAAAAGATATAGCCATATCAACTCCACTACCTTGAGCTTTGCTCTCTGACAATGCTTCATATTTTATTCCTTGAGCTATAGCCTCTTTCATTATTACATCTGTTGCAGATACATCTTTTGAAACATTAACGTTATACAAATTAAAATTAAAACCAATTTTTATTATATTAAATTTATATGCAGTAACAAAACCTATTTTATCAGCTTTTAATATATCACCAGATTTTTCATATCTAATTCCCAATCCAAATTTATCTGTATTCTTACTTAATTCAAACTCTTTATAATCTACCACTCCAAGATTATTTTTTTGACTCATTTTCACATTCCAACTATTATTCTTTTTACTAATATATTTTATAGGACTATCTAAGCTTAGTAAGCCTCCCATACCAGATGATTTTCCATCTAATGGAATCGATGTAAAAATAGCATTCTCTGTAGCAAACGTAAAGCTTGAAACAACTAACATTAATATCAATATTTTTTTCATCATAAATCTCACCTCTCTCTTTTTTGCCCCTTCTATTTTATAATAGAAGGAGCATTATTTTTATTTTAATAATATTACTACTTTGTTCTCACTTAATTCTCCTGCGATATCTTCAATTGTTAATCTAACTATATATCTTCCATTTTTCACTTCATTCCCATTATTATCTAATCCATCCCACTTCTCATAATATTTAGTAAGTTTACTTCTCATATCATTGTCTACTAAAGTTTTTACTAATTTACCATTTTCAGTATAAATTTTTATAGTTGCATAAACTATACTTTGCTCGGCAGATGTAAATTTATATCCTATTAAAGTTCCACCGTTAGCTGGAGTAAATGGATTTGGATAAATCTCAAAATCAGTTATTCCTAAAGGCTCACTTAATACCATTATTGCATATTTACCAAATCTATTAATATTTACACTAATAGAATCACTATTTACACTTTTCCCATTGTCTATCTCTTCCCATTCTATTCCATTCCATCTATATATTCCAAGACTATCTTCTCCAACTTCCCTTAAATCTATATTTGACGGAATTGGTAATGTTAACACTGTATTGCTATTTCCTAAAATTTTAAATTCTGGAGATATTTTATATACATCTCCTGCAATATCCAAATTTCCTTCTGGTAAAGATGGAATAGCTGTTTTTATAATATTTATTACTTCATTATTCGTCAATGAATCTTCAGCTATATTTAATTTAACTCCATTTTCTCTTCTTATTTCTTTTGCATTGCTATTTGCTGTTTCATATACTTCAACATTTTTAGAAATAGTCTTATTTTTATATCTCACCGTAATCACAAATTTTCCAACTATTCCTTCTTGAGTTTTTATTTTCTGAGTATTTTCATCTAACACTGCATTTGAAGAATCAATTATCACATTGTCAGGTTTAACCTCAAATCCGCTTGTCCCTTCTGGAATTAACATTAACGAATATCCAACTGTCGTTCCTGCTTTTACTTGACTAGAAGTTAATTGTAATTCCAATTTTACTTTATCTAAATTAACTTCTATAACCTTTACATCTACGGAAGTAATTAATCCATCTACATTAACTTCTATTGTCTCTATCCCTACTTTATTTCCTGTTACGCTAACGATATTTTTATCAACTACCGTTCCTAATGTTGCAACTCCATTATCACTGATTTTTTCCCATTTAAAGCTACTTGAAGTTGTAGTTGCAATATGTCCATACTTATCATATCCTTTCGCTTCTAGCTCTATAGCATTTCCTTTTACTATAACTGGGATTTCAGGAACTATTTTTACTATTGACAAATCTCCAACTATCTCTATAGTTTTTGTTTCTGTTTTTGTTATATTTGCTCCATCACTTGCTTCGATATAATATGTTAAAGTTCCTGCGTCATTTAAGGTAAACTCTTTTACATACTCTCCATTTACATCTTTAGTTAAATCAAAACTGTTTATATTGCCATTATTAACAGTATAATATAATTTTGCATCTTTAACTATTTCATTATCTGTTATTGTTGCTACAAATTTTATTGTATTATCTTTTTTATATTCTTTTATTTCTGTTTTATCTTCTATAACTGGTGCTTCTTGGTCTGTTGATTTATCTATTTTAACAGAACTATTTATTACAAAATCTGTATCTGAAACGACTAAATTTTCTTTTGTAACTTCACTATAACTATTTTTTCTTACATTTAATTTATAATTTCCAGATTTATATTCCAATATTATATTGTAATATCCATCTCCACCACTATATCCTTCACCTAACAAATTACCATTATTATCCAAAATTCTTACTGCTGCATCTGAAATTTTAGCTCCTGTACTATCTGTTATTATTCCTTCAAATCTCATTTCCATAGGAATCAATGTTAAATCTTCCACTATTTTATCTTCACTATTTGTACTGATTTCTACTTGCTTTGAATTTTCTTTAAATCCTATTTTACTTAATAATAGTGTATATGTTCCCTTTCCTAAAACTTTTCCAGTATCATACGCACCTGTTGAATCAGCATCTAATCTCAAAACTTTTGCACCATTACTATCAAATATATTTATCTTTGCATTTTCTCCATTTATTATTTTTCCAGAAATACTGCTCTCTTTTCTTTCTATATTATATGTTTTTGTAATTGCGTTTGAACTAACTACTATAACATCTTCTATTTTAGAAATACCCTCTTTTATTGATAAATTATATTTAGTTCCATCTTCATTATATGGTATTCTATCAAACATTACAGTTCCATTTGTATCTGTTTTGCTAACTTCATTATTAAGAGTTATCTCTACACCTGTTATTGGATTATCTGATTTGTCTTTCACAATAATTGTAATTGTAGATTCCAATTTCTCTAAAGTAGAATTCACTACATTCTCTCCTTCTACTAAACTCTTAGTAATTGTAACTGTTTTATATCCAAATTTTGTTACTGTTATCTCTAAATTTGTTGCTGCTTTTAATCCTTTAATTTCAAATTTTCCTTCAGAATCTGCTGATATAACTATATTTGTATTTGTTTTAATTGTTGCATAACTACCATTTAATATATTTCCAGAAATATACGCTTCTTTTTCTAATAATACATTTTTTATCTCATTATTACTCTCATCTAACATCTTTCCATTTGAATCTACTGTTACATTAATAGATTTTGTTATATATCCATCTTTGCTAACTTGCAATATTCCTTGACTATTTTTTAATGCTTCAATCGTAACAGCACCATTTTCATCAGCTTTTAAACTCTCTACATTTTCATTTGTATACAATTTTATACTTGCACCTGTAGTTGTTTGTAATGAAATATTTGCTACAATAGAATCTAATTTTATTGTATTCACTGATGTTGTATTTAAAGCTTTAAACGTTGTATTTGTACCTTCAGGTATGTTATATCCATATTTTAATATATCTAATGTATAATCTTTATTCTCTTCTAAATCTTCAAATCTAACATTACCTTCAATATCACTATATTTTATTTTTAAAACACTATCTCCATCTTTTAATTTTACAATAGCATTAGGTATAACATTAATTCCAGATACTATTTTTGCTAATATTTTTGCATCATATTTTGTAACTTTTATCTCATTTACAGTTTGAATTTTCACATCTGTTGTTAATTCAGGTATTGTTATATCTGCAACTTTTACATTTGATTTAGATGGAATTATCTCTACTGTATATTTACCTAGATCTAATCTATCAATATTTAAACTATCAGAATTAAAATCTCCTCTTCTTATTACATTCCCTGCTGTTTTCAATATGTAACTAGCTTCTAAAGGTAAACTGAAATTTAATCCAATTTTTCCATCTAATATTTTTAATACTAAACTTCCCTCTTTATTTGAGCCAGATATTGTTATATCTAAATCTTCACTTTTATACCCCTCTTTTTTTACTTTAATTGTATATGTACCATCTTCTAATTTAGGAGTAGCATACTTTCCAAAATCATCTGCAAATCCACTCCAAACTTCTTGGCTATCTTTTTCCAATGAAAGTTTTGCATTTGCTCCATTTGTTATTGTACCTGTTATTTTTCCTCCTAATTGAGTCAAAGTTCCAGAAACTGATATATCTGTTGGAATAACAATTGATTTTGTTTCACTACTATATCCATCTTTTACAAATGTAGCTTTATAATCTCCATATGGCAATTCTTCATCTACTGCTGTTCCTGCTGTATTTAAATTTATAGTTCTTGAAACAACACCAGCTATATAAACCGTTACAGAATCTTGATTAGCAGAAATAGATATATTTCCTGTTTCCACTTGTAAAGATATATCAGACAATGGCTTTATCTCTTTTTCTGATACAGTTATTGATTCTGTATAATCTTTATATCCTATTTTACTAACTGTTAAATTATATGTTCCAGCTATAGCTTTCAATAAGAAATTTCCATTATCATCTGTATTAGCTATAATATCATCTATATTACTACTGCTTAATTTTACTTTTGCATTTGGAATATTTACTGTTCCAGATATAGTTGCTCTAACATCTTCTACATTTAATATTAAATTATCCATATTTTCAACTACATTAAATAATTTATTTATATCACTATATCCATATTTTTCTGTATGAACTGTAATATTTCCAGGTAATGTTCCTAAAATAAATTTTCCACTACCATCTGTGTAAGTTTCTGTTTTATCTGTATATACCTTTATTCCACTCATTGCATTACCTTGAGAATCTCTAACCATTCCTTTTAATGTCAATGGTTGCAATTCCAAATCATTAAAATCTTGAGTTACAGTTTTACTTAGATCTACAGTTACATTATCAACACTACTACTATTATAACCTGCTTTATTAACTGTAATTTTATATATACCAGGTATTAGCGCTATTTTATAATGCCCAATATCATTTGTAGTAATATTTATATCTCCTACAAGAACATTAGCACCATTTACAGGTATTCCATTTTTAGTGTACACATTACCTTCTATATATCCTATATTTTTTTGTATCAAAACATCTTTACCTAATATATTGCTTCCTGCCATCAATATTATATCAAATGCCTCTGCTTTGTATAAAGTTTTGTTAATTGTAATATTATAACTTCCTGGTAGTAATTCTAATCTATATTTACCAAAATTATCTGTAAAACTTTCTACATTTCCAGCTACAACACTTACCCCTCCTAATGGAGCTCCGCTGTCCTTGTCTAAAATTTTACCCTCTAATATTACGACATTTGCATTTAATGTGAAATTTTCTCCTGAAATAGTATCTCCAGCTCCAATTGTTATAGACTTACCTGCACTTGCATATCCAGCTTTATATGCCGATAAATTATAAGTTCCATCTCTTAATGTTAAGCTATATTCTCCATTTGAATTAGAATAAACTTCACTGTCTCCTGCTGTTATTTTAGCTCCAGATATTGGTTCTCCGTTTGAATCTTCTATTCTACCTAATATGCTGCTACTATTCACATTCATTAAAATACTTAAATTAATAGCTTCTCCATATCCAACTGATTGAGATATACTTTTTTGTTGTGTATATCCATTTTTTATTACTTTTACTGTATAATCTCCTTTTTTTAAAGATATTTGATAATTTCCTAAATTATCTGTATCAGCTTCATATATAGAACTTCCTTCAAAGACTAAATGAGCTCCTATAACTCCTCTGTTATAATTATCTAAAACTTTTCCTGTTATTGTTGAGGCATTCCCGACTAATGTTATATTTACAGTTTTATTTGCTCCTGGTAAGAAGCTTTGTATCTGCTCATTAGAAGTTACAAAACCTGTCTTATATGAATAAAGATTCCAATCACCAGGTTGTAATGAAAAACTATAACTACCATCTTGTAATGTCTTAACTTCATATCGGTTAAGATTATTATATAGCACTACATTCGCATTAACTATTGGTTCTCCATTTTCTGTATAAACTTTACCATTTAATGAAACATTATTTGCAACTAATAGTGTATCACCTAAATTTAAAGTAGTTCCAGGCAATACATTCATATCATTAACTATTTTAGTAGTATAACCTGAATATTCATATTTTATATTCCATTGCCCTGCATCAATTTTAAAGTTGAAATATCCATTTGTGTCTGATATCCCTTGATATTCATTTCCATTATAGTCAAATGCTGTAACAATTGCTCCTTTTAAAGGAATACCACTGTCTTTATCTTTTATTGTTCCTGCTAAATTTGAATTTTTAACAGTTAACAGTACATTATTAACATTAACTGTATCTGGAGATGTAGTTAATACATCTATTTTAGGATTGGTTGTTTGACTATATCCTTCTAGTACAGCTTCTATATAATATGTTCCTGGAAGCACATTATTTATTGTATATTTCCCATCTGTATCTGTAAGCTCTGGAATTATATTTATTTTATTACCTCCAGTGGTTACTAAATACACTTCCGCTCTTTCTAATGGCTTATTATTATTATCTAAAATTGCCCCATAAATATTTTTAGAAGGAACATCATATGTAAATGAAAACTCATCACTTTTAGAAGTACCTCCATCTTGTCCTTCTGTTATAACATACCAATAATATTTAGCACTTTTAAAGGTTCCAGGTGCATATATATTCAAATTAGTGGCTTTTGTTGCCTCATCATAAACTAAAGCTCTTGTACTTATCCCCTGCATATCAACTAATTCTTCAATATACACGTGATATAAGTTAGCTCCCTCTACAGAGTTCCAAGAAAAATTAATATAATCTTCTTGAGTTTTAATTCCATTTGTTGGACTTATTAATGATGTTGAACTTATTGTTGAATATCCATTCAAATTAAATTTTGTCATATCGGTAGTAGATGGAACAGATGTAGAAGTACTTCCTTCTGTAGTTCCAAACATTGGCATTATTATGTAATAATATTCTTTTATTCCATCACTATTATCAAATGTAAGTGGTGCTGGATTTCCTACATCAGTTCCTATATCCCCAGCCTCTCCATAAGACAATTTAGTTTTAGTTGTAGAAACCTGCCAAATTATATTTCCACCACTTATATTAGTATCTCCATTAGAATCTGTATCAACAGAAATTGGACTTCCTGATAATATTAATTTATATCCTGCTGCACCAACAATCGGTTCCCATTCAAAGGTAGGAGTTGTTGTAGTTATATCTCCTTTTGGAGATATAGGATTTATTATAACTTTTGCTTGTAATACTATATAGCTTTCTAACGAATAATATGTCCCACTACTTGTAACAGCTTCTATCTTATAAAACTGTTTAGTTGGAATTGCTGCATCATTTGTTAAAGTGTAACTATATTGAGAAGCTACTGTAGTTATTTTTGTTTTTTCAGTATAACTTCCATCTAAATTTTTAAATTTCAAACTTGTGCTAACAACAGTTTCTCCCGACTCAGGAATCACACTCCATTTTATAGTATAATTATCTCCTGAATCTACAGGAAATGTTGGTTGTTCTGTTATAGCTACTGTTGCTGCAAATCCAATACTCGTTATTAAAAACATAAATAAAAATATAAAAATATTTTTTAAATTCATTTTATTCCCTCCTCTCCTTAGAAATTATATCTAATTTTAGAATTCACACCAAGTCCTTTTCCTATGTCAACTCCAAATTTAAAATTATAATTTTTTACTGTTATATAGCCTGTTTCTATACTTAAATCAGAAGGTACAAATATAACTCCGCCTTTTTCCCCTTCTGCCCTTATCGCAGATACTGAACCATCTAAAAACAAAATATGTGCATATGCTTTATACATAGTATCTAAATGATATACGTCTGCAATAACATTATTCCCAAATTCTGTTACATCTTTTAAATCTTTATAGCCTGCATCATTATCTAAATTATCTTGTGTAATTTCAAAAGTAAATACAGGTTTGCTAAATTTTTCCATATCTACTCCTAATTTTAATATATTCAAATCAACCATTCCTGATATTTTTGAAGAACTATTATCGTCATAATTATTTCTTATATTCTCTTTAATTCCACTTTCTATTACTGTTCCTAATATATTATTTGCTTCTAAAATTATATCATCAATTGCAGCAGATGCTACTTTTATTTTTTCTTCCTCACTATTCCAATATTCAGGATAATTTTCTTGAATTAATTTTTCATAATCCTCTTTATCATTAATTTTACTTTTATCAGTGTATCTATTTCTTATTGTTCCTCTATACATATTATAACTATATCCCCATTTTAAAATCATCCAATCAAAATTTACTCCTAATTTATAAGTTGGAGCATATATCTCTTGAGTTCTAATGTTATTATAGTTTATATTTATATCATTTCCTTCTTTTCCATCAACTGTTAATTTTAAAATACCTTTCATTTTTTCGTCCAAATTATAATAAATACTTTTATAATCTACTCCTGCTCCAATACTTGAATTTAAAAAATTTAATTTTTTAGCAATACCTAATGAAATTTTTTGATATTCATATCTATATTTACTGTTTGTATTAAGTGATAAATTTGTTTCTAAATTTAAATTCATATCCTCAGTGTTATATTCCGCAGAGATTTTACCTCCAATCTCTTTACCCATTATATCTGCTCTTATGCTAGATTTACTAAATCCCATTCCAATTGTAAGGGTATCTTTTTTATATATAAAATTAAACCCATTTATTGATGGTGCAAATCCTGTAGAAATTGTTGTTTTTGGAGTAAATAAATTAGCTTTTGTAATTTTAAAATCTTCTGTGCTATCATCTTTAGTTACTAAATCTGTTTCTTGGTTTTGTACTTCATCTTGCAACTTTTTATCTACATCAATATCTAAATTTAATAAACCGCCTAAAAAAGTATCTCCTTTTAACATTTTATTTGTTATTAAAAGAGGAACTGATAAATTGGTACTAATATTACTTTTAGACTCATAAGATAAAAATGCTGGATTCCCATATAATCCACCTTCTCCAGTAAAACTATTTGCAGGCTCATAATATCCCGAAGAACCGATGTTTAATTTTATATTTTCATTATCAGCGAAACTAGCTAAACTAATAACTAAAAATATAAAAGTCATTTTTAAAATTTTATTCTTCATATTTATTCCCTCCATTCTAGAACTTAATATTTAAGCTCACTCTATTTACGTTTCCTAAATCTTCTTTTGAATAACTATAATCAATTCCGATTAAATTAATTAATTTTATCCCTAATCCAGCTGTTAACTTTCCACTATTGCTTCCTATCCTAAGAGCTAATCTATCTTTAATCCACACCTCTTCTCCAAATTTTAATGAAGACCTCTTTTTTAATCCAAGTTCATTTTCATATTGAATTGAAGATATAAAATTATCCTTAAATAATCTTAAAGCTCCACCTAGTTTCAAAGTAGATGGCAATTCATCAATAGTTCCTCTTGCTGTATTCCATTTTAATCCATCACCTTTTATATTTGTCAACACCATTGCTAAATACATATAATCTTTATGATTATATAACATTCCTAAATCAACTGTGTATCCATCTGCTTTTGCATTATCCAAAGATTGATTCATTAATTTAACCAAAACTCCAACTCCTAAGTTCTTTTCATATTGAAGTCCTATTCCAAAAATATTTGCTGACTCTTCACTTGAAAATGTCCCCAATTGAGTGTTTTCATCTTGCCATTTTGCAATATCATCAACGCTCAATTTTATATGTGAAAATCCTATAGCCAAACCTTTCCCTGCTGTTAATGGCAAAACAACTTCTGCATTACTCATACTGTTATATCCTGACTCTTTGTCAAATTGCAATAAAGTTTTATCACTAAATGCAAGACCTGCTGGATTATATTCAAATCCTTCTTTATCTGCTACAGCTATAAAAGCATCTCCCATTCCTGTTGCTCTCGTATTTGTTTTTTCTTGTAAAAACCCACCATATCTTTCTGCAGAATAAGTAATTGAAACACTTAAAATACATAAAAATATCGTTAAATATTTTTTCATGAGGCACCTCCTATTTTTTATCATTACTTCTTATGCTTCACTATTTTTTATTTTATATAAAGCAAAACATAAGAAGTGATGATTTTTATTTTAATAATGCTATTTTATCTATTTTTATATACTCTTTTCCGTCATATCCAATAGCTACTAGCCTTGCAAAATAGACCCCGTTTGAATATCCAGATGCTATCCATGGCACTCTATATACTCCAGCTTCATTAGGTAAATCCTCAATCATTTCAATCTTTTGTCCTTGAGAACTGTATAAATCTATTTTTACAGATTTCATATCATTAGGTAATCTATATTTAAAAGTAGTACTACTTTTAAACGGATTTGGATAATTATAAAATTGCTTAGTTTCCAAATCAATTCCGCTATTATTTATTTCTACAGGAATTATAAATTCGTCTTCTCCAATACCTGATCTATTTTGTGCTTCTACTTTTATATAGTATTTCCCATCTGCAACTGTATTTGTATCCCATGTATATATTCCATCATTAAAAGTAGATTTTTTAGTAATTTCTTTCCAAGTTTTAACTGTATTATCTTTATCATATAAAGAGTAATATAATTTAATATTAAGATTTTTGTCCTCTTCTATGATTCCTGTATTTGAAGTAGCCTCCCATCTTATATCCCTTTTTCCATACCAAATAATATTTTCTTTTGGTTTGTCTGCTATCCTTACTATTGGAATATAATTTGCTATTGTAAATAGATCAGTTTCTGCTGTTGCTGTAAATTTATCATTGTTTTTATCTGTAACTATAATTTTTATCTTTACATTTTTACTGTCTGGGATTCCTTTTAATCCTTTCTCATAATGTTTTTGTATTTTATCAACTGGATTATCTAATTTTGTATCAAATGTATAACTGTATTCATCTGTTCCTGCTTTTTTAAGATCTTTACTTTGAGTTAAATCTTCATACAATTTTAACCAGTTCGATCCTCCATTTACAGAATAAAGTAATGATATTTTCATATCTTCATTTACATTATTATTATCTCCATTTGGATTATCAGCTTTCCATTTTATTGTCATTATATTTTTTATGATATCTTGCGAAACTGGTGATATCATAAATATTTCTGGATTTCTATCAAGAGTAACATTTATTTCTTTAATAACATCACTTGTCCCATCATTTACTGTTACCTTTAATTTAAACTCTCCTGTTGACGTATTTATACTTTTTAATACATCTTCAGATAAATTACTTCCATTTACAAAGCCTGCAATCTCATGTTCTCCTAGGTCATCTATATAAGATAATTTTGTAGTTAAAGAATCTCCATCTGGATCATAACTGTTCCATGATACTTTAATTTGATTTTTATATACAATAGATTCTTGTGGAGATAAAATAGTTATGCTTGGTTTATGGATAGATTTTAAATTATTAACAATCAATTCGCTAGCACCATCATAATTTGTTTTTCCATCGCTTACAATAAATTTCAAACTTACATTATTAGATTCTGGTATTAATTTAGTATTTAAAGAAAAACTTCCATTATTTGAAATACTGCTATTTAGTACATTCCATGTACTACTATCTAATGAATATGCTATTGATAGCGTTAAGGTATCTCCATCTGGATCTTTAGCTGACCACAATATATTTTTTGTTCCACTTAATACTTCTCCTGACACAGGCGAAGATACTTCAATAGTAGGTTTATGTTTTATTGTGAATGATTTTAAATAACTTGATTCTGTATATCCATATTCTCCTGTTTCAGATGTAGCTTCTGAGTTGTGTCCACCTGAATTTTCTGCATATACTTTTATTTTATAGCTACCTTCATTAAATCCTTGTGTATCAAAATTAAATTGTCCATTTTGTGCTGTGACGTCTGTCGAATTAGAAAGATCTAACAAATCACTTATAACAGTTCCTGTGCTGTCTAACAAACTAATCTTTAATTTATTTATACTTACATTATTTGGATCTACTATATACCAACTTATTTTTTCACTACTTCCACTTAAACTATCTCCTTCTGCTGGAGATAAAAGTGTAACTTGTGGTTTTTGTCGTACAATTATCGCTTTTTCTTTTGTTAGATATCTTTTATTTCCATTAGAATCCTCTGAAATAATTCTAATATCATAATATACATCTGGAGTTAATGATGTTCCTAATGTATCCCAATTATATCCAGATAAATTATAATTTTTTATAATAATCCCTTTTTCTTCTGTAGAAGTTGTATCTGTTAATAAAGGCCATGCAGATACACTATTTTTCTTATATAAAATATGATATTTCAATGTATCAATTACATCGGGATCTGATGAATTCCAACTAATTTTCATTATTCTTCCTAATTGTAATAAATCTATCTTCTTATCTAATCCTGTCAACTTATTAAATTTAGGATAATGATTTAATATTGTAAATTCATTACTGTTTTCTGCTGAATTAATATTATCACTACTATTTTTTAAAGCTGTATTATTAGTTGTAGCTTCTATTTTTATTTTATAATTTCCATCAGTTAATGCACTTATATCCCAATCATATGTTTCTGTAATTTCACTATCTTTAGCAACTAACTGTGTATTTGTCATTGTACCCTCTATAAGAACTGGTGTTGCACTATCTTTAATGTAATATATTTTATAACTAACATCTCCTATGTTATAACTTCTTATATCATTATTAGTAATTTTAAATGTTACTTTTTTAGATGTTACTTTATCTCCTGATTTCCCCCATACTATATCATCCGATTTATACCCATAATTACTATCTTTCGTTAAGTTCAATTCTATGGGTTGTTCTACTACAACTGTTGGCTTATCTGCATTATCTATAACTATTTTTCCGCTAGTTTCTGAAATAGTATAATTATTAGCAGAATTATCTGTAGCTGTTAATTTTACATAATATTCTCCATCTGTTAAACTGGTAGAATCCCATGTATAATTACCTATTGCTGATGATGTAGTTACTATAACAGTAGAATTTGAAAAATCACTATTTTGACTATATTCTAATTTAACATTAAAAGTATCATTGTCTGGATCAGTTACATTCCATGAAAAAACAGAATCTTTATTTGCCCAATCTTTAGCACTATTTCCTAATTTTATACTGCTTCCTGCATTTTTTATATCCCATGTTGTTATTACTGGCGTATGTTTTGTTGTGAATTGTGTTGTTTCTGATGAGCTTACATAAGGTCCTCCATTATTTGGAACAGCTCCATTGTCTGTTGCTTCTACTTTTATTTTTACGTTAGTTGATTCTGGTATGTTATTTGAATCAAATGTATATTCTCCATCATTAGTTTCTCCTGGTGCTAATAATACATATGATTCACCATCTACTGAATAAGATATATTCACTTTTAATGTGTCACCATCTGGATCTGTTGCTGTCCATTTTATCTTTGCTGTGTGACCACTTATTGTGCTATCTTGAGTTATCGCACTTGAGCTTGTACTTATTGCATAAACTCCGCTTACAGTTGGAGTATGTTTTACTTCAAAAGTTCCACTTTCTAATGAACTTACATAAGGTCCTCCATTATTTGGATCAGCTCCATTGTCTGTTGCTTCTACTTTTATTTTTACATTAGTTGATTCCGGTATGTTATTTGAATCAAATGTATATTCTCCATCATTAGTTTCTCCTGGTGCTAATAATACATATGATTCACCATCTACTGAATAAGATATATTTACTTTTAATGTATCCAAATCTGGATCTGTTGCTGTCCATTTTATCTTTGCTGTGTGACCACTTATTGTGCTATCTTGAGTTATCGCACTTGAGCTTGTACTTATTGCATAAACTTCATTTACAACCGGTCTATGGCTTACTTTAAATAGTTCTGACTCTGTCCATGCGTAAAATCCACTGCTATTTTTAGCTATTAATTTTATTTTTACATTTTTATCTCCTACTGCTTGGTTAGCTGGCAGTTGTAATATTTTATTACTATTTATACTCATTGTATTATCTGTAGATCCAGTTCCTAAACTATTCCAAGTTGTTCCACCATCAGCACTATATTGTGTCTCATATGAATTCGCATTTGTTTCTGCTCCAGTCCATGTAATATTTTGAGTCCCACTCCATGTGGTACTATCTATCGGAGATGTAATATAAATATTTTCAACATCTATTGCATTTGATTGAGATGAAACTGCTCTTTCTGAATTACCATGATTTTTAACTAATATTTTTAAAGTATAATTACCATTTCCACTAACTACATTTCCTGTTGCTCCTCTTGTATCTAATGTATAGCTAAATAGTTTTGGATTGGCTGTTTTCCCTCCAGTTACAGATTCAATTTTATCTATACCATTTAATTGTATCTCTATATCACCATTATTTACCTTTTCTCCATTTTCAACTAAAAAACTAACTGTAGTATCATTTGCCCATGTTATATTAGTAGAGCTTGAATTTGGATTTAATAAAATTGGTTTAAAATTATTCAAAGTAAATCCTGCATCAGATTCATCAGTGATTCCTGTAATATCAGAACCATTTTGATCTTTCAATGCAGTAATCCTTACTTTAATTTGGCCATCAGTTCCATCAGTTGTTGATGCACTTGTGTCCCAAGGATAATATCCATAAGATGCATTTAAATCTGTCGCAATCTCCTTCCAAGTAGATCCGTTATCAACACTGTAATCCAATTTTACTGTGGACACATCCAAACTTGTCCCCCAAGTTATATAATATACTCCTTTTACTGATTCTCCACCATTTGGCGAAAATATTATTACACTGCTACTTCCAGCTCCTAAAGCTGAAATTGTTACTAAAAAAAACAGTAAGATTTTTAATAATAATTTTTTCATAATTATTCCCTCCCTATCCACTTAAAATATATTTCGTTATTTCTTTTTTTACAGTTTTTCATACTCCTTTCTAAAATTTAAGAATAATACTACTAGACAACTCATACATTGATGTGAATATACCACTCCCTTCCAATTTATAATAAACATTTTTTAATATATCTTTTTTGTAATAAAAAGTTAAATTATTATTATATCTGCTTTTATCTTTTATCAAAATATATGTTAACCCTTTATAAAAATCTCCATAATTATATAACAATTTATAATATAAGTTATTCCAACTGATTTCTATTTTATTTAATTTAGAAAAATAATATACTACTCCTTTATTTATAGCACTATCTTCTACATACTCATAAAACGGTTCTATTTTTTTATATTTAAAGGCTCCGTAAAATTCTTTTTTATTTTTTTTTCTGTTTACATCATTTTGATTTGAAACTCTTAATTTAAAATTTTTATTATATAGATAAAATTTTTCTTTTAAAATAAATTTTTTTTCTGTTTTATCAGTAGAAATTTCAAAATTTTTAAAATTAAATAACAAATTCATATTATATCTCTTATCTGTATAGTAAGTTGAATCTTGACTTATTCTAAGAATATTATTAAAATAGCTTTTATTTAATGCTAATCTGTAACTTTCTACTTTTGCACCTAAATCATTTTTATATATAAATCTAGCATAAATATTATAAATATATAATTTGCTATCAATCATACGGGATAAACGCTCTTCTAAGTATCCAAGATTAAAGTAATTTTTATAATAAAGAGTTGCTCCTATCTTTTTTTGATTTGTTATTTGTTCATTAGTAATATACTCTTTAAATCTAAAATTTCCTTTTTTTTGAAATAAATTTAATTCTTGTTCATCATTTCCAAATTTTGACATCCATGATTTATCATAAAGCCTTATGTCATAGAGTTGATTTAAAGAAAGTTTTTCATCTTTATAATCACTTTTCAACCCAATTTCTCCACTATACTCTATTGAAAATGATACTGTACTTAATATTATGGTTAGTAAAAATAAAATGTTCTTTTTATTTATCATAATTATATTCTCCATTACATTGAAATTTTAGTTTCCATCCCTATCTGATATTCATTATAACTATTAAATTTTTCTCTTAAATCATTATAACTCTCAAGTTTTATATATGGTAATATTTCTATGAATTTATTATATTGATATTTTCCATCAAATAAAGCATTATATTTAATATAATTATCTTTTTCTTCATCAAATACACTTTTTATTTTTAATTGTTCATTTATAAAATATGAGATAGAAACATCTATTTTTTCTGTTATATTTTTACTATATTCATATATGATTTTATATTTTTTATAAAAAATTGATGTTTTAGAATTAATAAATCTATCTGTTAAATTATTTTCCAATGATATTTCATAACTTTCCTTTTCATTTTTGCTATAACTATAATTTAAAATTGGAAAAAAATAAGTTTCTTTATCATTCAAATACTCTTTTTCTCTTTCTCTCTTTATACCTATTTTAAAAAAGTTATTTATCTTTTTATTAATCAACTCTTTATCATAATTATAATTTTTCTTATTTGAATATTCTAGTTCAGATTCAAATTTTATATTATCAAAATTATTATTCAACAATAAATTATTCTCTAAATCATAAGAACTTTTTTTTATATTATATTTAAATTTTATATTTTTAGAACTATATTTATAAATATTTTCTCCTTGAATCTCTTTGTTTTTATAGTACGAATTCCCACATAACTCATTTTTTTTATTTTTATATTTCCAATATAAAAAATAGGTTTTATTATCGATTTCATTTTTTAATTCAATTCTCTTTATGCTATCAAAATAAAATGCAGAATAGCTCCTATTTAAAATATCCTTATTTTTTTCGTAAGAATATGTAAAATTCAAACTATTAGAAATATTACTTTCTAATTTAAACTTATCAATGTCATCACTCTTCTCTATATTATACCTATATTTTCTATCCATATCTGTATTTTTAATCACTAAATGATAAATTTTAGAATTTCTATCTAATTCAATCACATTATCATTCCAATTATAATATACATAAAAAAAGTTGTTTATATCTATTATTTTATCTTTAAATATAATGCTATTAATTTTTAAATTTCCTTTTGTAACAAAAGTTATATCTTGCACAGATTCTAAATCTGATATATCTAAATTTAGTTCTTTAACTCCCATAATAATATCTTTATATTTTTCAACTCCATTTATTTTAATAGTTACTTCTGAATTATCTTCACTTTCCATTGAGATTTTTAAATTTTTATAATAATTCTTTTCATAAGAAAAATTATAGCTGAAACTACTATTTATATCTTTCCCATTTATTATTATATTATCTTCATTTATAATATAATTTTTTAAATTATTTGTAATTATATTGTATTTTATAAATTTAAAATCTCCTAAAACAACATAGCTATTATTTCCACTTGTATTTCCTATATCAAATTCAACCATATTAAATTTTTCTAAAGATTTACTGCCATCAATAAAAAACTCTAGTTTATGCCATCCTAAAAAATTTATTTTAGTATTATAACTATAAAATTCCTCATTTTTATCAATAACATTATTATTATTAAAATCTTCTGTATCTAATTTTTCATTATTTTTTCCTATTAAATTTCCACCTATATCTATTCCGTTATCCTCATTTGTATCTAAATATCCATTATTGTTTTTATCTTCTGTATCCAGCTTTCCATCATTATCGAAATCTTCATTTAAGCCCCCAATTTTTATAGTTAAATCTTCATTTTGATTATCACCATATATCCAAAATGATACTTTTTTTATATTTTTAGATGATATATTTAATTTTTTTCTAATTTTAAAATCAGAAGAATAATCAACTTTTATTTTATTTTCAAAATTATAACTTTTATCTTTAACATAATCATCTGAAACTACTGCATTTCCATTAACTAAAAAGTCATCTTTACTATTTGTCATCAAATCTTCACTATCTGATACAAATTTTATTTTATTTTCATTAGTTTTATAATTATTATCATAAATCTCTGTCCCAGCTTCTAACTTAAAATTTTTACTATTTATATATGTTCCAATTATATCTCTTTTTTTAGATTTTTCTAAGCTAAGATCATAATGGAAATTTAATAAATTATAATTTAAATTCAAACTATAATTCTGTATATCCTGTTCAGATTTTCTCTTATAAAATATTTCAACTTCATTATTTGTATTAATTATATTTTTTGAAAATGATAAAATATAGTTTGTATTATCCCAAAAATAATCTTTATTCAATTCCAATTCTCGATTTCCGCTATATACTATTAAACTACCTTCCAAAATATCATTTATATTGAATATCTCTTTTTTTTCATAATATTCAAATATAATTTTATCATCTTCATTTAAATTATCAACATATAATACGCTTTCATTTTCATAAATATTATAATTTTCATCTATATATTCTCCATATTTATTTTGAAATTTTACAGAATAATTCGGAGTAGAAAATTTTGGTAACTTATATATTTTTTCTGAAGGCAATATTTTAATTATACTATCATCTTCAAATTTGACCATTAAATCTCCATCTTTTGGATTTAACAATTCTATATATTGATTATCAAATATAATATAATCAACATCTTTTTTCAAAATATCATAATAATTTCCATTTATCATAATAGCTTTTTCGTTGTTTGTTTTATCATTATCGTTAAAATAAACATCTTTTATATTAGCAATATTTCCACTATTAGTAATTTTATAATACTTATTTTTTATATAATTATCTTTTGATACTATTGTTTTAATTTTATTCTCTCCAAATACAATTTTTTGACTAATTATATTTGATTTTGAAAAGTCTCCTAATATATAATTTTTACTATCTCCATAAAAAAATCCAAATATTTTTGATCGGTTTTTAAAATATTTCATAACAAAATTATTCTTTAATTTAATATCTCCCAATTTTAATTTTTTATAACTAAGTTGTAGTTTATTTTGATTTTCCAATTCTTTTTTATCACTATAATTTATCAGATATTTTATTTCATTTTGCTCCCCTTTTACATTTAAAAATATATTTTGTTCTAATTTCATTTCACTTTCATTTTGTTTTATACTACTATTATATTTTCTAAATGTATAAATAGGTATTACATTTTTTTCTAATGAATACTTTATAAAATCTTTATTTTTATAATTTTTGCTTTGGTTTTCACTTGATTCTTCTGCAAATATAAAAATATTAAATATAACAAAAAATATTATCACAACTTTTTTCATAACTCGCACCTACTTTACTACACTATTTATTTCTCCATCACTTAATATAGTTAATAATTCATCTGACTCTCTTATTTTTTCTACGCTTTTTATTATTTTCCCATTTAATTTTGTTATTGAATACCCTCTGTTTAGTATACTATATGGATTTAACATATCTATTTTGCTTTTTGAAATTTCAAACTTGCTTTTTTTTATTTCTAACATCTTTTTTAATGAATTATTTAATTTCTCTTCTTTTCCTATTAATATATTATTCTTATCAACTATATAATTTTTATAATTTTTTATAAAATAATTTTCTTTTCTTTGTTCAAACTCTATTTTTTTTAATTCCAATAACTTTTTCAAATTATTAGCAACTCTTACCTCGCGAATATTTAATTCACCTAGCAAACTCTCTTTTTCAGGAACTAAAATTTCTGCTGCTTGAGTAGGTGTCGCTGCTCTACTGTCTGCCACCAAGTCAGATAATAAAAAATCTATTTCATGTCCAACTGCAGATATTATAGGCTTTTCTGAATTATATATTGCTTCTGCAACCTCTCTCTTATTAAATGCCCACAAATCTTCTATGCTTCCACCACCACGCCCAATAATTATAACATCTATATAATCTAATCTATTTAAAGTTTCTATCCCTTTTTTTATCTCTAACTCTGCATTTTTTCCTTGCACTTTTGCAGGATAAACATAAATATTTAAATTTTCAAATCTTTTATGGGTTGTATTGATTATATCTCTTACTGCTGCCCCTGTCCCAGAAGTTACTACTCCTATATTATAAGGAATAATTGGCAACCTTTTTTTTATTGATTTATCAAAATACCCTTTTTTATCTAATTCTTTTTTTAATTTTTCCAATTCAACATATAAACTTCCCAATTTATTTTCTTTTTCAATTTCATCAACAATAACTTGATATTGTCCATTTGCCTCATATAAAGTAACACTTCCAAGTATTCTAACATTTTCTCCAGCTTCAAGGTCTACAGGTACATTTTTAAATCTATAGTTAAAAGCTGCACATTTTATAGATGCCTTTTTATCTTTTAATGTAAAATACAGATGTCCGCTTTTATAATATGTAATATTTGATATTTCTCCTTTTAAATAAAAATTTTTAAAATTACTATTTGTTTCTAATGTTAATTTAACTAATTTGTTTAATTCACTTACACTATATTCTCTATTATTCATATTAAACACCTCGATCTTTTAATTTTTATTTTAAAAATGCACTTTGTTTTTAATTACAAAGTGCATTCTCTTATTTTCTTATCTTATCTTATTTTATCTTAGGAACGTTTAAAAAATAATGTTCTCATATTTTGTTATAAAAACGCTTAAAACATTGCGTATTTTATAACAAAATTGGAATGTTATTTTTAAACCATTCCTTAATAAAGTATAACTTTTATTTTGTTCAAAATCAAGTATATATTTCAATATAAGTGCCCATAAACATTAAATTTTTCGTCTTCCCTCTATTGATCTAGAAATAGTTGCTATATCTGCAAATTCTAAATTTCCGCCCATTGGTATTCCACTTGCAATTTTTGTAACCTTCACATCAAAATTCTTTAATAACTCAGAAATATATAAAGCAGTTGTTTCTCCTTCTAAATCTGGATTTAATGCCAAAATTATTTCTTTTATCGGTTCTTTTGCTACTCTCTCTATTAATTTTTTTAAATTTAATTTATCGGCACCAATTCCATTTAGAGGAGATATTTTACCATTCAAAACATGATATACACCTTTAAAAACTCCAGCTTTTTCCATTGCTAAAATATCCTTTGAGTCTTCAACTACGCAAATAATATCTTTTTCTCTATAATCATCACTGCATATATCGCAAATATCACTTTCACTTAAGTTCCCACATATTTCACATCTTTTTATATTTTCTTTTACATCTCTTAAAGCTGACACAAATTTTTCTACTTCTTCTTTTGAAATATCCATTACATAAAAAGCTAATCTTTGTGCTGTTTTTCTTCCTATTCCAGGAAATTTATGAAATTCATCTGTTAATATTTCTAATGATTTTGTAGACATTTTTCCTCCTTGTATAATAAGCTATAATTAGTTGTATTCTTTTCAAATAAAAATTATTTTTTAAATCTTCTTTAAAAACATCAATAGTTTATCATTTTTATAATGGTAAGTCAATTTTATTTGTATCAAAAAAGCTTTTAATAAATCAATTTATTTTTTTAATTTACTAGGAAAGTATAAATTTGTTCAGAAAATAAGCTACGCCATTTTTTTATTATCCATTATAATCCTCCATTTATACTCTTCGCCACAGTATATCCCATAGAAAATGCTGCTTGTATATTATATCCGCCTGTATCTCCATCAATATCAACTACTTCACCTGCAAAAAATAGATTCTTTACAATTTTTGACTCCATAGTTTTACCGTTTATCTCTTTTAACGCTACTCCACCAGTTGTTGCCATAGCTATATTATAATCTCCCATTCTATCTATTTCAAATGGATATTCGCAAAACATTTTAGCTAATTTATTTCTTTTATCCTTACTTATTTCTGCCATTTTCGTTAATATATCCATATTAATTTGTTCTAAAACAGATTTTATAAGACTTTCTGGAATTTTATACCTCTTTAAATAATTTTTTATAATTACATTTCCATCTTTTTCAGTTTCTTTTATAAATTCTTTTTTAAATTTGTCTATCTTTTCTCCTATAAAATTCACTTTTAAAACATCATCTTCTTTTATATCTCTAGAAAAATCAAGTATTCCTGGACCAGATAATCCTACATGAGTAAATCCAATATCTCCTATATGTTCTCCTATCTTTTTATTCTCTCTATATAAATAAATTTTTATATTTTTCAATGATACTCCAGATATATTTTTAAATTTGTAATCTGTTATAAAAGCAGGAGCTAATGCTGGTTTTAAACTCACTATTTTATGGCCTAAGTTTTTTGCAAATATATATCCATCACCAGATGAACCTGATGTTGGGTATGATTTTCCACCTGTAGATATAACTAATTTATCACACATATATATATTATTTTTTGTTTTTATTATAAATTTTTCATCTATTTTTTTATCTTCTTCTTTAATCTCTTCAGCTTTTAACACAGTTTCGTTATTTTTAATAACTACTCCTTTTTTCATACACTCATTAATTAATATTTTTAAAATATCTTTTGATTTTTCAGTTTCAGGGAAAATTTTCCCATTTTTATCTACTATTATACCCATACCTCTTCTTTTAAAAAAATTTATCATATCTTTATTACTAAATTCTTTAAATACTGTTTTTAAAAATTTATAATTATTTCCATAATGATTAAAAAATTCTGACATTTCACCTTCGTGGGTTATATTACATCTTCCTGCACCTGCCATAAGCAACTTTTTACCAACTTTTTGATTTTTTTCAAGAATAAGAACACTCATCTCTTTTTTTATATTTATAGCAGTAAAAAGTCCAGCAGGACCACCACCTATTATTATCACATCATACTTTTCCATTTTATCCTCCAAATTCAATAAGAGTTCTTATATAAAATTAGAACTCTTGTTTTTATTCTTTTTTATTTTCAATCTATTTATAACTCTTCTATTTTTTCTAATTCTATCATAAAATATTCTAACTCTCCAAACACATCTACATTTTCTCGGATTATTTTAGCATAAATTCCAGGTTTATTATTAATCATCCAATATTTAACTTTCGAATCTCCATCAAATCCCTCTACAACTGTACATTCAAATTTTCCAGCTGGAACTGTAACAATTTTATTTCCTAAAATTCTATATGGATATAGCTCTTTTTCAGGAAAAAATTTATTATATATATTTGTATTTTCGTCTATATAGCTTTCGTGAATTTTCTTTTCTTCATCATTTACAATTCTAAAATCATTAAATCTTATACTTTCTTTTTCAGAATTAACCACAACCTTAGATATAACTTCACTGTATTTAAATATCCCTAATTCTTCTATTAAATCTGCTTTCCTATACTTTAATTTTTTTATATTTTTTAACTTATCTACCATTTGATAAAAATCATTCCAAGGTAAGTCAGAATCATTTTCTTTTTCCTCATCAAAATTATCATATTTAAAATTCAATCTCTCAATTTTACTTTTTAACACTTTTTTATTAGCCTCTATTTCTTCATCTCTATTAATATTTCTTAAAATAAATTTATTTTTTGTAATAGAAATAATTTTATTCTCCCCTCTTAATATATTTGGTTGACCTATAACTATAACAGTTTTATCTTTAGAGTTATATACCCATGTTCCTTTTGTAGTGCTACTCATCCCTTCTTCTATACTTATTAACGTAAAATTTCCTGATACATCTAATTTTAAAAAATTTATTGAGTCTTCTCCTTTTATTTCCCATACTCCATTTAAATTAGCTTTTTTATTTATATTTTCTATATTTTTATAATCAAACCTATCATAATATAATTTTTGTTTCCCTTTCACCATTTCTAAACTATTCGTTGTTAATTTTGTTATTTTCACATTTCCATTAAAATCATTAATTTCTTTTGATTTCATAATAATTTCATTATCATTATTCCACTTCCATGTTCCTACTTTTATTCCCATATATTTCAAAATTCTATTTTTTTCAAATGTTAATATAATAAACATCTTCTTAATATTACTACCTGTTTCTACTCTTTTCAACATCCAACTTCCTATAATATCTACCGATTGAGCATTTAATATAAATGTAAACGTTACTAAAAACATTATTACTATCCATTTTTTCTTCATTTCGCACCCTCCTATTTTTATTTAAACGTTCTTTAATTTTGTAAAGCCATAAAAAAATATAGTTAATACAAATCCTATATAAAATATTATTTCCCAAACATTCTTAACCCCATAATTAGAAATCATAAATCCTGAAATTAATGGTGCTATTGTAAATCCAATCATATTTAAAGTACCAAATATGCTATTAAACCTACCTCTATGAGTTATAGGTGTATGTAATGAAATATAGACTCCATAATTAGTAACGTATAATATCTCTCCTATGCTCCATAATATTGTAGAGATAATAAATATCATTAGATTTTTATTTGCAAAATATAACATTCCAAATCCTACTGTATATAAAATAGTCCCCAAAAACATATTATAATCTGAAGTTTTATTTTTAGTAAGTTTTAGTATATATGTTGTAAATACCACTACTACAATTGCATTTAATGACATAATATATCCAAAATATTTTCCACTATTCTTTCCAAACATCTCTGAAAACTGAATTGGAATAACAATCATATGCTGTGCATAAATAAATGTTCCTACAATATTTAATAAAACAAATACAATTAAAAATGGTTTTTTTATTATTACTTTGAGTGAAGATTCGTCTGTCGCTTTTTCATTTCCTTTTGCATTACTTATATCTTCTGCTGTCGGAGTTGTATCTTTCACATAAATAATTATTAAGATAGTTGCAATAAGTGTCGTTGTGCCATCTCCCCAAAATATCCAATTAACGTAATTTCTATATAATAATCCAGCTATAATTGGTCCTAGAGAAACTCCAATATTTGTGGCTAAATAAAAGAAAGAAAAAACTCTCTTTCTCTCTTCTGGAGTTGATAAATCTGTAATAATAGAATTAAATACTGGCCTTATTCCTCCTAAGAAAAAAGTTGCAATTATCAATAATATTGGTATTAGATTAGAACCATTTATAAATCCGCAACTTATTATGAATAAAGCTGAAGAAACATATAAAATTACCAATACTTTTTTTCTTCCAAAATAATCTGCTAATTTTCCAGATATCATTGTACCTGTTATTCTACTAACTCCTACAATCGTTAATATAATCCCTATTGCTTTTCCATTTAATTTTAAATTTTGAGTTAAGTATAACACTAAAAACAAATTTACAAAACTTCCTAATCTATTAATGATTCTCGCAACAAATAAAATATAAATCTCTTTTTTAAATCCTTTATACTCTGATGTAACTTTACTTATTCCCATAAAAAGCACTCCTATTTTTTTTAATATACAGTTCTAATAAAATCATAAATACAAAACAAGCATATTATCTTCCAACAAGAAAATAATATGCTTGTTTTGTATTTATTCTACTAGAAAATCATCTAAAAATCAATAAAAAAATAGCATAGCTCATTTTTCATTAGTGTTTTCTATCCCTTTATCTTATGTTCATCTGCGTTCATCATGTGGTTTCAAGTTCTTGACTTCTAAACTGTAGCTTTTTAAGCCATTACTTAATTTCAAAATAGATTTTTCATCTCATTTTCATTTAAAATATTTTTCTCAATTATTATTTCTTTATATGTTTTCCCTTTTATTTTGGCTTCTTTTAATATCTCTGTCAATTTATTATATCCAATTTTATCAATTAATAATGTCGCTACTGACCAGCTATTTTCTAAATAATTTCTGCAGACTTCTTCATTAGCTTTTATCCCTTTAATAACTTTTTCTGTAAATATTTTAACTCCATCTCTTAAAATTTCTAAATTTTCCAATATCAAATCTGCAATTATTGGAAACATTGCATTTAATTCAAATTCTCCATCTCCAGCAGCCATTGTAATTGCTAAATCATTCCCTACCACTTTATAATAAATTTGTTTAATAAATTCTGCTCCTACTGGATTTACCTTTCCTGGCATAATTGATGACCCTGCTTGCAATATTGGTAACTCTATCTCATTTAAACCAGCTCTTGGGCCTGAGCTCATAAGTCTTAAATCATTAGATATTTTACTTAAATTTACCGCTAAACTTTTTAAAAGCCCTGATATTTCTACAAAAACATCTAAATTTTGAGTTGAATCAATTAAATTTTCAGCTCTTGCCATTCCAAATTCAGTTAGATTTCTAATCTCTTCTGTTATTATAAATCTATATTTTAATGGAGCTCCAACTCCTGTTCCTACAGCAGTTCCTCCAATATTTACTTGCCTAATTCTTTCTTCCATCTTATACAATCTCCACCTATCTCTCGAAATTGCCTCTGCATAACTTCCAAATTCATCCCCTAATGTAATTGGAACAGCATCTTGTAATTGTGTTCTTCCTATTTTAAATACATTTGAAAACTGATGTTCCTTTTCTTGTAATCCTAATTGCAGTTCCATAACGTTATCAACTAATTCTCTTAATACTTTTATAGCCGCTATTTTAACAGCAGTTGGTATTACATCATTTGTAGATTGTGACATATTTATATCTTCTATTGGATTTATAAAACTATAATCTCCTTTTTCTTTTCCACTAATTTCTAATGCTACATTGGCAATAACTTCATTTGCATTCATATTAATAGAGGTTCCTGCTCCACCTTGCAAAGCACATATTTCAAAATTTTCATCTAAGATTTTTTTATCATTATAAATTTTATCACACGCTTCAATTATAATCTCATATTTTTCTTTTGATAATTTTTCTATCTTATAATTTGCATACGCTGCTGCTTTTTTTACTAATATTACAGCTTTTATTATCTCTTCTTTTACATTATGATAATTAAGTCTAAAATTATCTTTTGCTCTATATGTATGTATTCCATAATATAATTTTTCGTCTAATGATTCTTCTCCAATCAAATCTTTTTCTTTTCTCATTTTTTCTCCTTTCTATATAACTTACTCAAATCATCCAAAAAGAACCCTGTTTAAACACAGGGTTCTTTCACTATATTCAATATAATCTTTTTTTCTTCATATGTTATATTCTCAGCGAATATACAATATTCTTCATTTCCAAATATTAATTCAGTTTCTCCAAAATTAGTTTTTCCAACATTCCATACATATTCATTTCTTTTACCAAACTTTTTAGATAAAATTATATTTGACTTATTTACATCTATCTCTTTAGCTATTTTATCTTTAATAATATAAATCTCTTTCTCCATTTTTTATACTCTCCAATTTTTTTAATATACTATCTTTTGCATTTCCTAAATTTATTGTTTTTAACTCTTTTTCTACTAAACTATAACCAGCTTTTTTAGTTTCTGGTGATGCATAATCATCTAAATATTCTGATAAAGTTAGTAATGCATTTGGAGTACAAAAATTATGTATAAATCCAGGTTTTGAAAATTCCATAAAATGCTCTCCTGTTCTTCCTAATCTATAACAAGCTGTACAAAATGAAGGAATAAATCCTTGAGTCATTAATTCACCCATAACTTCATCCAAACCTCTTGAATCTCCTATTTTAAATTGTTCTTTTCTTAAATCTTGTTCTTTTTTATGCTTTGAATATCCTTGTAATTCTATTTTTGTACCAGCATCTATTTGTGATACTCCAAGTTCCATACACTCTTTTCTTAATTCAGCAGTTTCTCTTGCTGTTAAGATTAATCCTGTATAAGGAACAGCCAATCTAAGTATAGCTATTATTCTTTTTAAGTCATCATCTTTTACTACATATTTAGGGTCTTTTATTGCTCCATTTGCTTCATTAAGTCTTGGAAATGATATAGTATGTGGACCTACTCCAAATGTTTCTTCCAGATGAAGTACATGTTGCATAAGTCCCATAACCTCAAATTTCCAATCATATAACCCAAATAAAGCTCCTATTCCAACATCATCTATTCCTGCTCTCATTGCTCTATCTAATCCAAATAATCTCCATTTAAATTTAGATTTTTCTCCACTTGGATGTACTCTTTTGTAAGTTTCAAGATGATAACTCTCTTGAAATATTTGATATGTTCCTATTCCTGCATCTTTTACAACTTTAAATTCTTCTACATCAAGAGGTGATGCATTTATATTTACTCTTCTTATTTCTCCTTTTCCACTCTTTGTCTCATATACTTTTCTTATAGTTTCTGCCATAAATTCAGGAGTATAGTCTGGATGTGTACCATATACCAATATTAATCTTTTATGTCCTTCATCTTCAAGAGCTTTCACTTCTTCTCCTAATTCATCTAAAGTAAGCGTTTTCCTTATAGTAGTATCATTTGTGGCTTTAAAACCACAATAAGTACAGTTATTCATACATTTATTCCCTATATATAGAGGTGCAAACAGAACAACTCTATGTCCATAAACTTCTTCTTTTATCTCTTTTGCTGTTTTAAATATAGTATCAATTCTATCTTGCTCACTAGAATTTAATAACATTGCCACTTCGTCTAATTCTAATCTAATATGTTTATGAGCTTTTGCTATAATTTTATCAAATTCTTCTTTTGTTGGTTTTTTGTGTGTTTCTAATAAATTTTCTATTATTTCTTCATTTATAAAGCTATCTTCTTTTACTTCATCTTGCCAATTCATTTTTATCTCCTCCATTTTTTTATGATTAAACTTAAATTTCCCTAATTAAAAATAAAAACCTCTCAAAAGAGAGGTTTTATAAATAAAGTATATAAAATTTAAATTATTTTAACTTAAACTTTATTTTTATTATATCCTCTCCCTTTTACTCAGATAATTCCTTACAATCAGGAGTATTTAAAAACATTTAAAAAATAATTTTTCAAATAAGTAAATTATTTTTAAGCCATTCCTAAATTATTTAATTTTTGAAATTGCACTTTTTACAGATATACCTTTTATATTACCAAGTTTACCTGATAATGCTCCTATTTCATCTGTAGTTCCATTTAATATTACTACAATTACTGCAACTTGTTTTTCTCTATATGGAGTCCCCATCCTAGAAATAACAATTTTCCTAAATTCATGTAATATCTCATTTACTTTAGAAGACACATTTTCATTCTCTATAAATATAGATAATGTTCCTAATCTTTTTTCCATTTCTCATCACCAAGATAATTTTATCACTTTCTATGTTTTGTGTCAAGATATTTTTAAATTTGATTAATAACTATTGTATGCAATTTTGTTAATTCATCTATACTATATTTTAATCCTTCTCTACCTATTCCTGATTTTTTATTTCCACCAAATGGAAAATGTCCAACTCCATGTCCTGGTGCAGAATTTATACTTACAGTTCCATCCTCTAATGCTTTACCTATTTTTAAAGCTATATTTATATTTTCAGTAAATACACAACTGTCCAATCCATATTCTGACTTATTTGATATTTCTATGGCCTCTTCATAATTATTTACTTCGATTATTGGCATTACAGGTCCAAATATCTCTTCCCAAGCTATATCCATATCAAGAGTCACGTTATCTAATATAGTTGGTTCATAAAATAAGTCATTATATTTCCCTCCAATTATTAACTTTGCTCCTTTTTTTATAGCATCTTTTACTAATCTATCAACTCTTTCTATAGCTTTTTTATTTATTACTGGACCAACTTGAGTTTTTTTATCTAAAGGGTCACCTAATTTATATTTTTTACTTTCTTCTAATACTTTTTCTATAAATTCATTTTTAATTTCTTTTTCTATCAATACTCTACTTACAGCATCACATCTTTGCCCAGAATTTCTAAAAGTTCCTTTGACTATATGTTTTACCGCATTCTCTAAATTTGAATCTTTTAAGACAATAGCTGAAGCTTTTCCTCCTAATTCCAAATGAAGTTTTTTAACATCTACACTTTTAGCTATATGCATTCCAATATTTGTAGAGCCAGTAAATGTTATTGCTGCAATGTTTCTATTTTGTATTAGAGCATCTCCTACTTTTCTACCACTTCCAGTTACTATAGAAAATGCCTTTTTAGGCAGTCCCGCTTCTTCTAAAATTTTAGCAAAATATATTAATGTAATAGGAGTATCACTTGAAGGTTTTGCAATAACTGTATTTCCTGCAAGTATAGCTGGAATTATTTTAGCTGCAGCAATATATAATGGATAATTAAAACTAGAAATTGAAGCAACAACTCCAATCGGTTTTCTCATTACAATTGCAAATTTATTTTGTGTATCGTGCACCCATTCTCCTGCTATATATTCTCCATACAATGCCCTAACTTCTTGCAATGTCAATTTTAATCTTTCAGCTGTAGCAGATACTTCTCCTAATGATACGCTTATTGGCTTTCCTGATTCTTGTGTTATTATCTTCGCTACTTCATCTTTATTCCCTAATAATATTTCATAAGCTCTTTCCATTATTTCCAATCTTTCTATTGGAGTATAATTTTCTATTTTCTTATACTCTTTTAATTCATCTATTGCAGTTTCAATATCTTTTTCTGTACAATTTGGGACATAACCAACGATTTTATTGTCAGATGGATTTCTAACCTCAATTTTTTCTGTTGTAAAATAACAATCCCAACATCCGTTTATTAATATTTTATATTCTCTATCCCCATTTTCATTTTCAACATAAATATCTTTAAAAATACTCATAATAATCCCTCCCTCTCTTTTTTATAAACTCAAAATCCTCTTATTTTAATTATACCTTAATTTTACTAAATTTGTAAACAAATATTTTTTCAAATAAAAAATAAAGAGAGGTATCTATAAATTAATAAGATATCTCTCTTTGTTATAATTTTATATCTATTCTACTGTAACACTTTTTGCAAGATTTCTTGGTTTATCCACATCTAAGCCTCTTTTATTAGATATATGATATGCTAACAGTTGTAATGGTAAAACTGTTAAAATTGGTGAAAAAATTTCATCAACTTCATGTATTCTTAATATTATATCTGCATGTTCTTTTATTTTTTCATCACCATCAGTTGCTACTGCTATAATTTTACCACTTCTAGCTTTAATCTCTTGAATATTACTAATTACTTTATCATATGTATCACTTTTTACAGCTATTGCTACTGTTGGAACTTCTTCCTCAATCAATGCTATTGGTCCATGCTTTAATTCTCCAGCAGGATATCCTTCTGCATGAATATATGAAATTTCTTTTAATTTTAATGCTCCTTCTAATGCTATTGGATAATTTATATTTCTTCCAATAAACATAAGACTATTTACACCTTTAAATTCTTCTGAAGCTTTTAATATCTCATTATCTCTTTTTAAAACTTCCGCAATCATTTCAGGTAATTTTTTTAATCCATCTACAATATATTTTCTTTTCTCTAAAGATAAAATATTTCTTTCTTCTCCAAAATATAATAAAAATAGGTATAAAGCTGTTAATTGAGATACAAATGCTTTTGTAGATGCTACTCCTATTTCTGGACCAGCATTTGTGTAAATCGTTCCATCTGATTCTCTTGTAATAGTACTACCAACTACATTTATAATCCCAATAACTTTAGCTCCTTTTTTCTTAGCTTCACGAAGCCCAGCTAAAGTGTCTGCAGTTTCTCCTGATTGACTAATTACAATTACAAGATTTTTTTCGCTTAAAATAGGATCTTTATATCTAAATTCAGATGCTACATCAACTTCAGTGGGTATTCTCAAATTTTGTTCTATTAAATATTTTCCAACTAATCCTGCATGATATGAAGTACCACAGGCCACAATGTTTATCTTTTCAATTTTTTCTAAATCTTCTTTAGTAAGATTAATTCCATCCAGTTTCACACTGCTATCCGTTATTTTACCTCTTAATGTATCTTCTACAACTCTAGGTTGCTCATATATCTCTTTTAACATAAAGTGATCATATCCATTTTTTTCAGCCATTTCAATAGACCAATCAATTTCTGTAATCTCTTTTATTTTTTCATTTCCTTTTAAATCTGTAATAACTACTTTTTCTTTTGTTAAAATAGCTAATTCACCATCATCCAAAAATATAACTTTTTTCGTATGTTCTAGTACTGCTGGAATATCAGAAGCTATCATATTTTCATTTTCACCAAGTCCAATTACTAGTGGTGACCCTTTTCTAGCTGCAATTATTTTATCTTGTTCTCTCAATGAAATAACTCCAAGAGCATATGCTCCTTCTAAATATTTAACAGCTTTTTTTACTGCTCCAAATAGATCTCCAGTATAATACTCTTCAATAAGATGAACAATTACCTCTGTGTCTGTTTCAGATACAAATTTATGTCCTTTTTTTATAAGCTCATCTTTTAATTCTCTATAGTTTTCTATAATACCGTTATGCACAAGAGCTAACTCTTTATTACAATCCAAATGAGGATGAGCATTTAAAACTGTAGGTTTCCCATGAGTTGCCCATCTAGTATGACCAATTCCAATATTTCCTTGTATATATTTTTTATTTAATATTTCTCCTAAAGAATCTAATTTCCCAATAGCTTTATTTAATTCTATTTTATTATCTTCTATAATAGCTATCCCTGCCGAATCATATCCTCTATATTCAAGTTTAGCCAATCCATTATATAGGATTGTTTTGGGTGCTTTATCTCCTATATATCCTACTATTCCACACATAAAATTTTTTCTCCTCTCAAAATTAATTAAATTTGAATATTACTTATAAATAATGTTTATATTTAATTTGTAAAAAGCTCAAGATTATTTTATAAAAATTATTAAATATTATTTAATGCACTTTATATTTCAATTTTTCTATCTCATCAACTGATAATCCTGTTGAAGTTGAAATTATTTTTATATCTATTCCATTTTTTAATAATTCTATTGCTATTTCTACTTTTTCTCTATTTTTCCCTTGCTCTATTCCTCGCTCGATTCCTTGTTCGATTCCTTGTTCGATTCCTTGTTCGATTCCTTGCTCTATTCCAACTTGATATATATTTGTCATTTCCATCGTTATACCCATTTGTTCTTCACCTCCAGTTAGCCTTTTTACCTCATCTTCATATTCTAATTCCAATTCTTTTGGTAAATACAATAGACTATCTAAAAATTTAAATATTTTCTCTATTTTTTCTCTTTTATATCCTTTTTTCAATAATAATTTAGTTAATTGATATTTGAATTTTAATCTATCTAATTCTTTACCTTCACTTTTTATTGTATATAATCCTGCTAATACTACCATTGCAAATGGATTATTACTTTTTATCAATTCTTCTTCTCTTTGTTTTAATATTTTATAAGATATATATTCATACCTTAATTTTGTTCTATAAAATTCATATTCAAATATATTTGGTTCATAATCTTTTCTACTATCTGTAAATATTGATAATGCTACTATCTTTTTATTATATTTATCATATATTCTATAAAAATATTTGAACATTCTTTCACTAAACTCTTTTTCGTAATATCCTTGTATTTCTACATGAATTAATATCCAATTTTCCTCTCCTGTTTTCATATAAACTTTTACAATTCTATCTGCATATCTTTGCTCTTTTCTTGTCTTTTGAAATATACCTGACACCTCTTTATCCAAAAATTCATAGCCTCTTTCAAAATCTATATTGGGATACAGATCTGTCATAAAAAAACTTACAAATTCTTCAAATAAATCTTCTATTATCTCTTTCCATAATATATCTGGCATATATTTTTTCATATAATTCTCCTTTTAAGAACGTTTAAAACTAAATTTTTAAGTATATATATCACTAAAATTAAATATACTACTCAAAAATTATCCTTTTTCCTTAATGTACTTTATATTTCAATTTTTCTATCTCATCAACTGATAATCCTGTTGAAGTTGAAATTATTTTTATATCTATTCCATTTTTTAATAATTCTATTGCTATTTCTACTTTTTCTCTATTTTTCCCTTGCTCTATCCCTTGCTCTATTCCTCGCTCTATTCCTTGTTCGATTCCTTGCTCTATTCCAACTTGATATATATTTGTCATTTCCATTGTTATACCCATTTGTTCTTCACCTCCAGTTAGCCTTTTCACCTCATCTTCATATTCTAATTCCAATTCTTTTGGTAAATACAATAGACTATCTAAAAATTTAAATATTTTCTCTATTTTTTCTCTTTTATATCCTTTTTTCAATAATAATTTAGTTAATTGATATTTGAATTTTAATCTATCTAATTCTTTACCTTCACTTTTTATTGTATATAATCCTGCTAATACTACCATTGCAAATGGATTATTACTTTTTATCAATTCTTCTTCTCTTTGTTTTAATATTTTATAAGATATATATTCATACCTTAATTTTGTTCTATAAAATTCATATTCAAATATATTTGGTTCATAACCTTTTCTACTATCTGTAAATATTGATAATGCTACTATCTTTTTATTATATTTATCATATATTCTATAAAAATATTTGAACATTCTTTCACTAAACTCTTTTTCATAATATCCTTGTATTTCTATATGAATTAATATCCAATTTTCCTCTCCGGTTTTCATATAAACTTTCACTATTCTATCTGCATATCTTTGCTCTTTTCTTGTCTTTTGAAATATACCTGACACCTCTTTATCCAAAAATTCATAGCCTCTTTCAAAATCTATATTGGGATACAGATCTGTCATAAAAAAACTTACAAATTCTTCAAATAAATCTTCTATTATCTCTTTCCATAATATATCTGGCATATATTTTTTCATATAATTCTCCTTTTAGGAATATCTAAAAATAAATTTTCTCTATTTAGGTACAATAAAAAAATAAATTCGTCAAAATTGTTTGAGAAAATCTGTAGATTTATTCATATTTTTCAAACAAATGACTCATTAATTTTTTTAAAGTCCCTTAATCTCTAGAATTACCAAATATTCTAAGTATATATATAAACAAATTAATAAAATCTAAATATAATTGTAAAGCTCCGAAAATTGATGCTTTTTCTAATGCTTGTTCATCTCCATTTGCCATTTCAATTACCATATATTTTATTCTATTTACATCAAAACCAATTAAAGCAGTAAAGATAATCACACCCATATAACTAATAATCCAGTATAACATTGAAAGATGTAAAAATATATTAACAACTGATGTAATTATTAAAATTATAATTCCTGCATAAAGCATTGGACCAAATTTTGTTAAATCTTCTTTAGTAAAATATCCATAAGCTGCCATTACTCCAAAAATAATAGTAGTAAGAGCTAATGAAAAAATGACTGATGCTGGTGTAAAAAACATAACAAATATAGAAAATGTAAATCCATTTAATACTGCATACAGAAAAAACAATCCTTTTGCAGTTGTTGCTGACACCTTATTTATAAGAAATGATAAACCCATAACTACTGCAAATTCTAATACTATAATCACTATATAACTACTCATTACAATTGAAGTTAAACTTGGTGATGTCATTACTGCATATGCTGTCCCTGCAGTAACTAATAAAGCCATAAACATCCAACTGAAAATTCTGCTTACTAATTTTGATACAACAGTTTCATCCATATAACTATAATTTTGATTTACTTTAAACATAACTATCCCCTCCATATTTTTACAATTAAAATCCAAAAGCTTGTTTCTAAAAAAAATTATTTTTTTAATTTTTCATAAAATAAATTAATCTTATCATCACTAAATCCAAGTTCTTTAGACAAATACTCATATCCATCTTTATTAAACTTTTGTTCTAGACTATTAATTTTTATTTTATATAAATTTTCTAAAGAATATTTTAATAATTTTATATTTCTATATTCTCCCATTCCTACATCGTTTGTTTTGTCATAATCAGAAGATATTTCGCCCCAATCAGCTCCCATAAAAGATTCTATAACCGCTGTTACAACTCCGGTTCTATCACTTCCCAATCTACAATGTATTAAAAATGGTGGTTCTTTTTCTATTATAAAATTTACAACTTTTTTCATTAATTCTTTAAAATTCTCTGTATCAGAACCATAATATACGATACTATATTTTGTCTTTGCAAGTAACACATTTTTTTCATCTAAAATAGTTTTATAAAATTTGGTAATTCTTGGATCGTTAGATATCTCTTCTCCATCAGTTAAATTTATAATTGATTTTATTTGGTTTTTTTTCATTAATTCCTGAACCTTTTCCATTCTCAACTGTTCTTGTTTTGATTTTTTTGGATCTGTTTTTCTAGATGGAATAAAAGGGTGATAACTTCTATATAATGTTTTTTCTTTAATATTTCCAGTTGAAACTTCTCTAAAATTTGCTTGTTCATAATCTGAAATATATTTTGATTTTATTATTCTGCTAATTTTATCATTTTTTGCTATTACATCTTTATTATCTCCATCAAATAAAATAACATAATTGTACATATCTGCCCATTGATCATTAAATTTATAGCCTACTTCTAATTTATCAGATGGTTTTACCCAAGCTTCAGTAGGTCTGCTTCTTCCTTTTCTTTGATAAGTACCTTCTAAATAGAATGCAAATTCAGGTTGCCCAGAATTTCCAGGAATTGCTATATCAGTAATTTTTTTCTTCAAAAACCAAACATTATTTTTTGTAGATTTACTCATTTCCCACTTATCATTTGGTTTCCAATTATTAAAGCTTCCTGCTAAACTCACTGTAGATATTGTTGTATCTTTTTTTAATGATTTCTCTAAATTTTCTTTATTTGCAGACATATCAAAAACAAAAACTACATTCGATTTATCGAAAAAATATCCTTTTAACTTTGTTGAATTATCCAATTTCATCTTGTCATATTTGCTATAACTATTTCCCTTGATATTTTTCTTAACCTCATTTTTTAAACTTTTTTTAGAAATTCCAGTACAACCCAGCAGTAGAAATAAAACAGTAAATAAAACTATACTTTTTTTCATTTTCCACCTCACATTTTTTGTTTTTAATAATTTAATCGTTTAACTAGAAAAACTATTTCTTGTAATTTAGGCAGGTACAGACCAATGTCGTCAAGATAAGAATTTTATAAAATCTCTACTCCTTCCTTGTTGTCGTTTTCTCTTATCTATGAGAAAACTATTGCATGGATATTTGGCTTTTTTGCATTCACTCTAATCTCTCCCTGTAAGGGCAATTCATGAATTGCCCCTACATAAATTTTAATTTTTTCATAGCACTATTTCTCAAATTTTATTTTACTTTCTTCTACAATACTTTCTATAAATTCTGTTAATTTATGTCCTGTACTCTCTTTACTTCCAAATCTTCTAACATTTACCTCTTCTACTTCCATCTCATTTTTACCTAAAATAAGTTGAACTGGTATTTTTTTCATATTAGCTTCTCTAATTTTAAATCCTATTTTTTCATTTCTATTGTCTAATTCAACTCTTATATCTTTTTCTTTTAATAAATTTACTACTTTTTTTGCGTATTCTAATTGTTCATCAGATATAGTTAATACCTTTACTTGTACTGGTGCTAACCATAATGGAAATGCTCCTGCATAATGTTCTATTAGTATTCCTATAAATCTTTCTAAACTTCCATATATAACTCTATGAATCATAACAGGTCTATGTTTTTCTCCATCTACACCAATATAATTCAAATCAAATCTTTCAGGTAAATTAAAATCCAATTGAATAGTTCCACATTGCCATGTTCTTCCTATGCAATCCTTTATTTTAAAATCAAGTTTTGGACCATAAAAAGCTCCATCTCCTTCATTTATTTTATAATCCATCCCTTTTCTTTCAATAGCTCCTCTTAATGCGTTTGTTGCAGTTTCCCATATTTCATCAGCACCTATTGCTTTTTCTGGCTTAGTAGAAAGTTCTACTTCATATTCAAAACCAAATAATTTAGAATAAAATTTGTCAATTAGATCAATTACTCCAACAATTTCATCTTCTATTTGCTCTTCTGTCATAAATATATGGGCATCATCTTGTGTAAATGCTCTTACTCTCATTAATCCATGTAAAACACCACTTAATTCATGTCTATGTACTAATCCTAACTCTCCAGTTCTTAAAGGAAAATCTCTATATGAATGTACATTGTTTTTATAAACTAAAATTCCACCTGGACAATTCATAGGTTTTATAGCTACATCTTCATCATCAATTTTTGTTGTATACATATTTTCTTTATAATTAAACCAATGCCCTGAAGTTTCCCATAAAGTTCTATTTAACATAATTGGAGTTTTTATCTCTTGATAACCTGCTTTTTTATGTTCTTTTCTCCATAAATCTTCTAAGATATTTCTTATTTCCATCCCTTTTGGTAAAAAGAAAGGGAATCCAGCTCCATATTCACTCATCATGAATAGTTCTAATTCTTTTCCTAATTTTCTATGATCTCTTTTTTCAGCTTCTTCTAAAAATCTTAAGAACTTTTTCAATTCTTTATCTGTTGTGAATGCATATCCATATATTCTTTGTAACATTTTATTATCAGAATTTCCACGCCAATATGCTCCTGCAACGCTTTTTAATTTAAATGAACCTAAATACCCAGTTGAAGGCACATGAGGGCCTCTACATAGATCTAAAAATTCTCCTTGTTTATATAAACTAAAGCTATCTCCACCTAAATCATTAATAAGTTCTACTTTATATGTTTCTTCTTTTTCTGTAAAAATTCTTATTGCTTCTTCTTTACTCACAACAGTTCTTTCAAATTTATGATTTTCTTTTATTATCTTTCTCATTTCATCTTCTATTTTCAATAAATCTTCTTCATTAAATTTATGTTCTGAATCAAAATCATAATAAAATCCATTTTCTATTGCTGGTCCTATTGTAACTTTTACATTAGGAAATAATCTAATTACAGCTTGTGCCATTAAATGTGCAGTACTATGTCTAATTATTTCAACAGCTTCTTCACTTCTTGGAGTTATAATTTCTACTTCACTATTTTCACTTATAATTTCACTTAAATCAACTGCTTTTCCATTAATTTTACCTGCTATGGCATCTTTTGCTAATCTTTTCCCTATTGATTCTGCAACCTCTTTTACCGAAACCTCTTTTTCAAATTCTTTAATACTTCCATCTGGTAATTTTATCTCAATCATTTTTATCTCTCCTTTCAATATTTAAAAATTTAATTTTATAATTTACTCCTGGTCCATAATTTCCATATTCTCCATTTGACTTAATAACTCTATGACAAGGGAAAATTAATATAATTGGATTTTTCGCCATTACATTTCCTACAAACCTTGAGCCGTTTTTAAATCCAGCTTTTTCTGCTAATTCTTTATAAGATAATATTTTTCCATAACTAATTTTTCTACAATTTTCCAAAACTATTTTTTCTTTTTCTGTTAAATTTAATTGATACTCACCACTATATTCTATTTCACATCCACTTAAATATCCAACTAAATAATCATATAATTTTAATGGTGGATTGCTTTCTTTTATGTTTTGAGGGATATTTTCAATTATATTCAAATTAATAAGCTTATCTGAAAAATAATTTGCATAAAATTTTATATCATCTATCTCAAAATAAAATTCTTTATATTCCAAATCCAAATCCTTTCTTATTAGCTTCTTTTTTATACTCTAAATTTTTATCAGGAAATGCTAATATCCAAAATTTCAAGCTAATTACTGTATCAAATTTATTTTTAGAATCATTCCATGTTTCATCATAGCCTAATTTAAATTCAGTACAATGTATTTTATGGTCTAATGTATATGATACTTTGGTTAATTGATTTTTTAAATCATTATATTCTCTAGAATAACCTATCCACCACTCATAATCTTTTGGCCCAAGTCTAAATTTTATACTTTGTGCTTGAGTTTTCGCACTATAATCTAATCCACCTGCTGTTCTTGTCCAGTTATATTTATACCCCAATGTTAATAAAGAGCCATATGCAAAATCTGTTGTAACAGAAAAAGTCTTTAAGCTTTTTAAATAATCTGCTTTCTTTTTATAATAGTTTCTATCACTTACTGCAGATAAAGTTAATGAATAACTTTTTTTATTATTCTCTTTATCATCTTTTTTAGTTTCATCTCCAATTCCTGTCAATGTAAATAGATCTTTTATTTTTTCATCTTCTGTTAAAATATCATCAATTTTTTGTTCTTCTTCAGGAAAAAGAGTAAATTCACTATTTGTCGTTTCATCTTTTACTTCTTTTATTTTTTGTTGTTTTTTAGCTTTATCATCTTTTTTCTTTGCTTCTGTAAAAGTTAATTTTGCAGTTAAATTTGAATCATCTAGTTTTTCTGATTCTTTCTTTGAATTATCTTCTCCATCATTATAAGTAATTTTCAAATATTTATCAAATTTCTCACCTTTAAAATTAAATAGCAATGAATAATCCTTTTTTATCGTTTCTGATGAAATCTTATATTTCCCAGTTTTAACAGAATTACCCGCAGAATCTTTACTTTCAATTTCTTTTCTAGCTTTATTTTTTAAAATTTGATAACTTAATCCAATGTTTTTTGTTGTATATTTTATTTTAAAATTATTGTTTAATGATAATTCTAACTCTTGTCCCAATTTTTTATTAAAGTTTTTTGTATTAGAATTTGAATACTCTATTTTATTATCTCCACTTACAAAAGTTAAACCTAAAGAATTACCTTTTTTAGTTATAAAAGCTGAATCATCATAACTGTTATTTTTATCAAATTTCAAATTAATATAATCTTTATCAATTTTAGTTTGAAAAAAATTAGAAGTACTATCTGTTTTTTTCCAATTATCTTTCCCATCAAAACTTTCTTTTACTCCATATGTATAATTTGAAACTATGTTTCCTAATGTTAATGTTAAAATATTGCCATACTCTTTTCGAGTATCTGGAAACATCATGGTGACTGGTACCTCTCCCACAGAAAAAACATAAACTAAAGGAATTGAATTTTTTATTTTCAAATCAAAATTTCTATCTCTCTCCTTCAAATTATTATAAAGTGGCGTATCTATTGTTAATTTATTTTCATGTGTCATAAGCATTTCTTTTGTTACATACCAATTTCTAGATTGATGATATAAAAAATTCCCTTTACTTCCCAACAAAAACAGTGGCAATGAACTATTCCCAAAAGAAAATCCGCCTCCTTTAGAATTTTCTTTTTTATTATTCTTAGATGGAGTAGGATCCAAAATTTTATTTTTTTCATCTAGATATTTTATTTGATGCTCCTCTGAATCTTTTCTGTGAAAATCCAATCCATAAAAAAACTTTGTTTTTAAAATATAATAATTACCTAATTTTAATTTATAAGTTTCATTTTTATTCAGATCATAATCAATTACAGTAACATTTGGATCATAACTTGATTCTTTCCAATTATCTTGATTTTTATAACTATATCCTACAGTTATTTTTTGCTTTTTTATATTTAAATTTGTAGAGTAATTATCTTTGAATGAATATTTATCTCCTTTTTTACCTGGATTTAAATCTTTTGTATTATCATAATTTAAACTTAATTTATATATAGAATTATTTTTTGAAAAAGTCCCTCTTTTGTATATTTCTACTTTTACTTCATCTCCTGTATTAGGATTATTATTCTGATTTTGATTTATTATATCTTTTAAAATTTGTGCGTCAGTATACATTACATCTAAAGTTAAATTCATATCTTTTCCAAACTTTTGAGCAGACTTAATTTGATATTTTTTCATAGAACTAGTTTTTTTTGTATAGTTTATTTCATTTCCTTTATTATCTCTTAATAAATTTGTTGATTTATTTTCATAAAATATATCCCAATTTCCTTTTTTAAAAAATTTTTTTGGATTATCATTTGTTACCGCTTTATGTGTCCATATAAAATCCCATTCTTTTTCCATCCCTTTTTTAGGAATCAAAAACCTTTTTAAATGTAAATTTCCACTATTATTTTTTTGAATTTCATAATCATTTGACCATTCTACTGCCCAACCTTTTTTTTCACTCAATTCCATATCTACAAATCCTGATAAATATTTTTTATTCAATTCATAATCAATACCCCAAATAATATATTTACCTTTATCATCACTACTTCCTATTCTTGGAAATAAAGATGCTCTTTTAGTTCCTTTTTTTAATGAAGATACATAATATGGAAGCCACATTACAGGAACTTTTCCAATGTAAATAGCTGCATTATATGCTACTATTTTTCTTCCAGGATAAAATATTATTTTCTTTGCTTCTAAATGATAATGTGGATTTTTTAAATTACAAGTTGTAAAGTAACTATCTTTTACAAAAGCTTTATCTGGAAAATGAGCTTCAAAATCTTTCCCACCATAATATACTTTATCCATAAAAGATTTACCGTTAATTATTTTAGCTACCTTTGTATCTAAATTAACTTCTAGACTATCTGCTTCAACTTTATTTTTTCCTTGTACAAAAATAACTTTATCATAAGCAAGTAAAATGTTTTTATTTTTTATTTTTTTTATTCTCATAGCCTGTATTTTCATATCTTTATATTTAACCTGAATTCCATTATCTGCCCAAAATTCCTCTTTTTCAAAGTCAAATTTTGGATTGCCAGATACTCCCTCTATAAAAAATTTTGATTCAGCTAAAATTGATATTGAAAATATAAAATATATAAAAATAAATAGTTGTAGTTTATTTGTTTTTAAGTTCATTGTCATAACCCCATTACATTTATTTTTTTAAATTCTTTGAAATATTATATCATAATTCTTTTGTTTATAAAAGAAAAAAATAGAGGTTACCCTCTATTTTTATAAATGACTTTCTATTTTTATTTTTAATGTTTCTTTTGGCATTGCTCCAACTGATTTATCAATTATTTTTCCACCTTTAAAAAACAGTAAAGTAGGAATACTTCTAATTCCAAATTCAGCTGCAATTTCTCCAACTTCATCTACATTTAATTTTGAAATTTTAACATTTTCTAGTTCTTCTGAAAGCTCTTCTAATATTGGAGCTACCATTCTACAAGGCATACACCACTCTGCCCAAAAGTCAACTATAACCAATTTTTCTGAATCCAATACCTCAGATTTAAAATTACTGTTATTAAGATATACAATTTTATTCATAACTTCTCCCTCCTCATATTAATATATTAGAATATTAACATATATGACTAAAGTTGTCAAGTACTTATTTTTAAGCCATTTCTAAATAATTATTCAACTACTCTTAATCTAAAAATTCGACATCTACGTTTAATTTATCTTTTACAGCTGCTGCTTGAACTACTCCTCTTATTGCACTTGCAGTAATCCCATTTTTACCAATTGTTTTACCTAATTCGCCATCTCCAACTCTTAATTTTAGTATTATATTTTTACCTTTTTTTATTGATTTTATTTTTATACTGTCTGTATCTTCTACCAATTCACTTACTATAAAATATAATAATTTTTCTAATTTTTCCATTATCTTTCCTCCCTCAATTTTCCATATAACTCTTTATCGACTCTAATAGGTTTCCCTTCTTTATTAGTAAATATACTAATTGAACTTGCTTCTCCAAATTTTAATTTCATATCTCTATCCCAAAATTCATATTTAAATTCTATTATTAACCTTGTGAATTTCTCAATTGAAATACATATCATAACTTCTTCATCATATTCTACTGGATTTATATATTTAACATTTAATTCTTTAACTGGAAGTAAATAACCCATTTCTTCGATTTCTTTATATGAAATTCCTTTTACTCTTATAAATTCTGTTCTAGCTTCTTCCATCCATTTCAAGAAATTTGAATGATATACTCGTCCCATCTTATCAGTTTCATAATAATATACCCTATGACTTATCTTAACCATTTTTTCTTGCACCGCATATTAATTCTTTCATCTCTTTTATCGCATTTGGCAAACCTTCTACAATAGAACGTGCAATTATAGAATGCCCTATATTTAATTCTTCTATTTCTGCTATTTCTGCTATTTCTTGTACATTTTCATAATCAAGCCCGTGTCCTGCATTTACTGATAAACCTAAAGCTTTTGCCGATTTCACAGCTTCTATTATTTTTTCTAATTCTTCTTTTTTTTCTTTTTCATTTTTAGCTTCAGAATATTTTCCAGTATGAATTTCTATAAATTCAGCTCCTGTTGCTTTTGCAATTTTCATTATTTCAGGTTTTGGATCTATAAACAGACTAACTATTATACCTCTTTCTTGTAATTTTTTTACAGTATATATAGTTTTTTCATTTACTTTTTCATCAAGTATATTTAATCCACCCTCTGTTGTAAGTTCTTGCCTTTTTTCTGGAACTAATGTAGCCATATCAGGTTTTACTTGTAATGCTACATTTAAGACATCCTCATTTGTAGCCATTTCTAAATTTAATCTGGTTGTAATAACTTCTCTTAATAATTTTACATCATTTGTTTGGATATGTCTTCTGTCTTCTCTTAAATGAACTGTAATTCCATTTGCTCCTGCAAGCTCGGCTAAAACAGCAGCTTTTATCAAATTAGGTTCTTTTGCTAATCTAACCTGTCTTAAAGTTGCTACATGATCAATATTTACACCTAATTTTATCATAATTCTCCCTCCCAATTCCTTTCATCTATAATTTCCAATTCTACATCATATTTATATAAACCATTTAAAATATTTCTTATATCATCTTCATAATAATCAAGAGTAATTATTTTTATTAATCCATTTTTAGGATCTAAAGTTCTTACAATTCCCATTCCTTCATATGCTTCTATTGTTTTATTAATAAAATCTATATTTTTTTTATCTGTCTTAATATAAAATTCCAAACTATTCATTTGATGTCCTTTCTAAAATTTGAATAAGTTCTATAAACTCGTCTATTGAAAATGCTTCTGCTCTTTTATTTGGAGAGATATCATTTTTTTCAAGAAGAACTTTTAAACTATTTTTTTCAAATCCTAAACTACACAAATTATTAACTATATTTTTTCTTTTATTCGCAAAAGATGCTTTTACATATTTAAAAAAAGTTTTTTCATTTACTAATTTTTCATACTTATTTTTTTTATCTATGCTTATTTTTATAAATGCAGAATCAACTTTTGGCGATGGGAAAAATGCTTCTTTTGGAATATAAAAAAGCAATTCTGCCTCTCCAAAATATTCAACCGATAAAGTAAGCACACTTCTTTTCTTCGAAGACTTAGCTGTTATCCTTTCTGCAACCTCTTTTTGTATCATAATATATATATCTTCTACAAACTCTCTATTTACAATTAACTTTTGTATAATTGGAGATGTAATATAATATGGTATATTTGCAACAACTTTTACTTTTTCATTTATTTCTTCTTTAAAATCTAATTGTAATACATCTTTCATAATTAATCTGAAAGACGAATTTTCGCTATACTTTTCTAATAATATTTTCTCTAAATCTCTATCGACTTCTATACAAGTTACTTTTTTTGCATTCTCTAATAAAAGTTCTGTTAATGCACCTTCTCCTGGTCCTATTTCTAAGACAGAATCTTCTTTTGAAATATCAGATACTGCTATTATTCTATTTAAAATAGCTTTATCTTGTAAAAAATTTTGTCCAAATTGTTTTTTATGTTTAAACTGTTTCTGCATATTTATTAATCCTCTCTAAATCTTGTAAAAAAGTTTTTTATAATTTTTTTCTTTTTCAAATCGTTCCCAAACTCTTCTGCTTCTGCTCTTGTTTTAAATTTATTCCCAATAAGAAGCTTATATGAATATTTGCTTTTTCCATCTTTTATATAAAAAGCTTCATAACCAGATTTTTTTAATTTGTCTATCTCTTTTTCTACTGCTTTTAAATTTTTAGATGCTAATATTTGAATAACATAATATTTTTTCATAACTTGAATATTTGCTTTTTGATCTACTACATTGTTTTCTGAATTACTTTGAACTATATTTTTACTATTTTTCGATTCATCTAATCTTAAATTATTTTTTTCATTTTTAATTTTTTCATTTTTAATCTGATTTTCTTTTTTATTATTTTCAAATTTTATATTTGTATATACTACTTCATCTAAAAGGTTATTATTCATAGAAATTCCACTCTGTTTCCCACCATTTATAATAAATAAAAGAAATATAAATATTATTATTATTGAAATAAGCATCGAAACTATTGTTATTTTTCTCTCATCTATTGGTTCTCTTCTTCTTTTACCTCTCTTTTGTTTGGATTCATTCAAAATTGATTTTTTATAGTCAGCTTCTATTTTATCAAAATCTATGTTTTCCATCTATTTCACCTCTTTTACTATTCCAATGTATGGCAAATTTCTATGTTTTTGTGCATAATCTATTCCATATCCCACCACAAATCCATCTTCAAATTCAAATCCAATGTAATCTGGCGAAATATCTGCTTCCCTTCTTCCTGTTTTATTTAATAAAACAGATAATTTTAAAGAATTTGGAGAACGACTTTCCAAAATTCCCATAACTTTTTTTAATGTTAATCCAGAATCTAAAATATCTTCCACAATTAAAACGTCTTTTCCCATTATATTTTCATCTAAATCTTTTATAATTTTAACTTCTCTAGTACTTTCCATCTCGTTTCCATAACTTGATACAGTCATAAAATCTATAGATACAGGCAAATCCAACTCTCTTACTAAATCAGATAAAAAAATCACCGAACCTCTTAATAAACCAATAACAACTAACTCTTTTGTATTTTTATACTCATCTGTAATTATTTTACCTAACTTTTTAACTTTTTCTGCTATTTCATCTTTTGATATAAAAACTTCTATTTCATAATTATTCATTTACATCCTCCTTCATTACTCCTACATATGGAAGGTTCCTATATTCTTGTAAATAATCCAAACCATATCCCAATACAAATTCATCTGGAATATCAAATCCAATATAATCTGCTTTAATATTAACTTCTCTTCTTGCACTTTTATTTAATAAAGTACATAACTTTATTGAATTTGGATTTCTATTTTTAAGAATCTCCATAATCTTTGACAATGTAAGACCTGAGTCAATAATATCTTCTACAATTAGAATATCTTTTCCCATTACATTTTCATCTAAATCTTTTAATATTTTCACTTCTCTAGTAGTTTCGAATTGATTTCCATAACTTGACACAGTCATAAAATCTATTTTTAATGGTAGTTTTATTTCTCTCATTAAATCTGCCATAAATAAAATAGAACCTCTTAGAAGTCCCACAACAATCAATCCTTTTGTTTCTTTGAAATCTTTTGTAATAATTTTTCCCAATTCTTTTACTCTTTTTTGAATCTCTTCTTCTGAAACAAGCACCTTTTTTATATTTGATTCTATCATCAAATCCTCCTATCTTGAAATTATATAATATATACTATTTATATATATCTTTTTTATTTAACACATTATAGCAAATCCTTGATATTTTTACAACTATATGATATTATTATTATAAATTAAAATTAATTAAATTATTTTCAAATTGGAGGAATTTTGTGAAAAAAGCTATCTATTTATTAACATTATTAATATCTATTTCTATTTTTTTATTTTTGGGATCTCGTATATTTGTAAAACTTTTTTTTAATGAATATTATGTAATTACTCCATCATTTATTGGTATGAAATATGATGATGCTTTCACACTTTCAAAAAAGATGAGTTTAAATTTAGTTGTATTAGAAAAAGAATTTTCAAAATATAATAAAGATGTAATATTTGACCAAATACCTAAAATGAATACAAAAGTGAAAAAAAATAGAGCTATTAAAATTTGGGTTAGTAAAGGTAAAATTGAAAGAAAAGTTCCAAATTTATTTAGAAACGATTTAGCAGAAGTAAAATCACTTTTAATAAAAAATGGAATTGAAATTGAAAATGTAAGTTATACACATAGTTCATTACCTTTTAATAGTATTATTGCATGCGATCCAGCTTATGGTACTATTTTAAAAGCTAATCAAAAAATATCACTTTTAATTAGTTTAAGTCAAAACACAAAAAATGTTTATATGCCTGATATAATTGGGATTAATTTCGAATCTGCTAAAAAAATATTAGAAAAGAGTAATCTTATAATTGGTAAAACAGAATTTATAAATGACGATTTTGTTGACAATAATATCATTTTAGACTCATCACCTAGAGCAGGAGAAAAATTGCACCCAGGAAGTGTAGTCAATTTAACAATAAATCAAAAATAAAAAGGAGGCGATATAAATTCAAGGAATTGTTATTAGTAAAATAAAAGGCTTTTATTTTATTGATCATAATAATGAAACATATGAATGTAAGTTACGTGGCTATTTAAAAAAAACTAGAAATAAATTAAATTGTGTTGTTGGCGATCTTGTAGAATTTTCTATTGAGGATAAGGTAATAACAAAAATTATTCCCAGAACAAATTTATTATTACGTCCTTTAGTTGCAAATATAGATAGAATTTTTATTACCTTTGCCGCTAAAAATCCAAACATAGATTTTAATATGCTTAACCTACTTCTATTAGATTCATTTTATCATAATATAGAACCTATTGTTGTAATCAACAAAATTGATCTACTAGATGATATAGAGTTACATGAGCTAAAAAGCAAATTATCATTTTTAGATTTAATAAATATAAATTATTTGCTAGTTTCTTTAGAAAAAAATATAAATTTAGAAAGATTAAAAAAATTATTTGAAAATGGAATTTCAGCATTTGGCGGTCCTTCCGGTGTAGGTAAATCTTCTATTATTAATATTTTACAAAACAGAGTTAATCTAGAAATAGGAGAATTAAGCAATAAATTAAAACGGGGTAAACATACTACAAAAGGTGCTACATTATTAAAATTAAATAATAATAATGGATACATCATTGATACCCCTGGTTTTTCATCTATGGAGCTACCCAAAATTAAAGATTTAGAAGATTTGAAAAGATTATTTCCAGAGATTGAAAAATATGATTCTTCTTGTCGTTTTAATGATTGCATCCATATACATGAACCTGATTGTGCTGTAAAAGAAAATGTTCTTAATGGTAATATTTCAGCTACAAGATATGAATTTTATAAAAAAGTTTATTTAGAATTAAAAACAGAAAGGTGGAATAAATATGATTAAAATAGCTCCTTCAATTTTATCAGCTGATTTCAGTAAACTAGGAGAAGAGGTAATTCAAATTTCAAAGGCTGGTGCAGATTATATACATATTGATGTTATGGATGGAAATTTTGTTCCTAATATCACATTTGGACCTGCAGTAATAAAATCAATAAGAGATAAGAGTGATAAGATATTTGACGTCCATTTAATGATTGATGCTCCAGAAAGATATTTACAAAATTTTTATGATGCTGGTGCAGATATAATTACCGTACATGTTGAAGCAACTAAACATTTACATAGAACAATTCAAATGATAAAAAGTCTTGGAATTAAAGCTGGTGTTTCTATAAATCCTGCTACTCCAGTAGAAATGATAAAATATGTATTAAGTGAAATAGATATGGTCCTTGTAATGAGTGTTAATCCTGGATTTGGCGGACAAAAATTTATTAACTCTTCATTAGAAAAAATCAAAGAGATAAGAACTTTATCTAAAACTATTGATATCCAAGTAGATGGAGGCATAAATAAAGATACTATTAAGCAATGTATCTCAGCAGGAGCAAATATATTTGTGGCAGGATCATATATTTTTTCTGGTGATTATAAAGAAAGAATAAATAGCTTAAAAGAGGTGTAATATGAAAACTAAAATTGTAAATGAACTCTTAGAAGAATTTTATAAAGTATTTTATGAAATTGAAGAATTAAGCTTAAAACAAGGGATAAAAACTTTAACAACTACAGAACTTCACATTATAGAGGCGATTGGAACAAATTCATTAACCATGAATCAATTATCCGATAAACTTGGAATAACAATGGGAACAGCTACTGTAGCTATTAATAAATTATTAAAAAAAGAATTTATTAATAGAAATAGATGTGAACATGATAGAAGAAAAGTATATGTATCTTTAACTAAAACAGGTATAGATGCATTAAAATATCACCAAAATTTTCATAAAATTATTATATCTAACATTACAAAAGAATTAAGTTCAGAAGAACTTGAAAATTTTATTAATAGCTTTAATAAAATTTTAGGGAATTTAAAAAAACAATTTGAAAATATAAAACCAGATTCAATAGATAATTTTGATATTAACTCTGATTTAATAATTAGCGACGTAAAAGGAAGCTCTGCTCTAAAAACTTTTTTTAAAGAAAAAAATATTTCTGCTGGAAATAATTTGAAAATTTTAAACAAAACAGATAAAAGTATTGAATTGTTGATAAATAATGATAATAAAATGACGTTAGATATTTTAGACTCAAAAAATATCTTTGCAATAAATAATCAATTTAAAAAAATATAACAGGATATAATTTGATTTATAAAATACAGAATCTATTTTTTTCTGTTAAAAAAAATTAAGAAAGGGTCAATATGGAAGTTGACCCTTTTAGTTTATAATCTGTTTTTTTATTTTTTATAATTTATATAAAATTTCTTTATTTTTTCTAATCTCATTTCTGATAAAATCATTGCAGAAACAATAAAACTTCCTCCTATAATTCCACTTATTTTAAAAGTTTCTCCTCCTAATGTCCAAGAAAAAATAGCAGCAAAAACTGGCTCTAAAGAAAAAATAACAGCTACTTTTAAAGAACTTGTAAATTTTTGTGCTTCTAATTGCACTACAAATGCTGTTATGGTCGGAAAAATAGCTAAAAATAAAATTACATTTATTGATGACCTAGATAATCCTGACAACGGATATTTTGCAAATAATGAAAAAATAATGCTAAATATTCCTACAAAAAAAAATTGTTGAAAATTTAATAAATAAGGGTTATTTTTCTTTTTCATTATTTTACCAGCAAATAAAAGGTGTAAAGAATATGCTACTGCTGCTCCTAACGTAAATATATCTCCAATATTAATTTCTTTTAGCCCACCAGTTAATATCCATAATCCAATTGTAGCCAATATAACTGAAATTAATTTCATAAATGATGGAAACTCTTTAAAAATTAAATATGAAAATAACGGAACAAAAACTATAAATAATCCTGTGATAAAACCTGAGTTGGAAGCTGTTGTATATTTTAATCCAACTGTTTGTGGTACATATAATAGCCATAATAAAATTCCTAATAGTAATCCTGATTTAATATTGTGAAATATATTAATTTTTTTTATTATTAAATATGGCAATATTATAAATGAAGCTAATAAAAATCTATATCCAACTAGAACAACTGGATTTAACGCTCCTAAACTATCTTTTACTAAATAAAATGTTGCTCCCCATATTGCAGCTGAATATATAAGCCCAGTATCAGCTAAAAATATTTTTTTCTTGTTCATCCAATTCTCCTTATATTTATTTTAGAAATATTTAAAAAATAATTTCCTTATATTCTTAATAAATCTATTATTTCTCCTTCAATATTAGTATATGTAGCTCCTATATTTTTTATTAATTTTGGAGAATAATTTGTATGGATATAATATGAATCTATCCCTATATTATTAGCTCCTTTTATATCTGTAGTATAGTCATTTCCAATCATTATACTACTTTTTTTATCAAGCTTTTCTTTTTTTATTAAATAATTATAAAATTTTTCATCTGGTTTACAAATATTAATATCAGATGAAAAATATATTCCATTAAAATATTTATATATATCAAAATATTTTAACTCTGAAATCGAAAAACTTCTTTGCCCATTAGATAAAAGAAATATTTTCTTTTTTCTTTTTTTTAGTTCTTTTAATAATTCTAAAACTCCATCATATAAACTTATTTTTCTACTTGAAAGAATCCTAAATAATAATGATGTTTCTGAAACCAATTTTTTTGTTGCTTTTTTCCCTTTCATAAAATATAATTTTTCAAAAACTTTTAAAATTTCTATATCTGGATATTTTGTAAATTTTAAACTATTTTTTATCTCTTTACCTGCTTCTTCTTTATAATTTTTTTTTAACTCATCAAATTTATACTTAGCTCCATTATAACTATAAAACAAAGATAATTTTTCCCATAGTTCTTTATTTTCTTCATCTGTCTCCAAATCAATTAAAGTCCCATACAAATCAAAAATATAATTTTTATACATTCTATTCTTCTCCTTCTTTAATTTTTACTACTTTCAGATAATGTCAAAATAAATGATATTTTTGTCCCAACTCCTATTTTAGAATCTATTTTCAATTCTTCGCCATGTGCTTCAACTATTTTCTTTACTACGTATAATCCTAATCCTTTTAATTTCTCTCTCTCTCCAAACATTTTGTAACTTTTTTCAAATGAATCAAATATTAAACTATACATCTCTTTTTTTATACCAACTCCAGTATCAGAAATAGATATCTCTATCCTATTTTTATCCTTTAAAATATTATAACTAATCTCTACATTCCCTTTTTTTGTGAATTTTATACTATTTTCAATTAAATTATAAAATATTTTTTTTACACGAACTTTATCTCCACGTACGTATATATCTTCAGTTATATTATTAGAAATCTCTAAGTTTTTATTTAACGCATAAACGTTTAAATTTTTTATTTCATTATCTACTATATTTTTAATATTAAAATCTTCAATATCTAATTTTATTTTATTTTTTTTTAATTTAGAAAGCTCTAATACATCATTTGTTGTATTCATAAGCTTGTTTATATTAGCGTAAATCATTTTCAAGTTATATTCTTGTTCTTTTGTTAATTGTCCTATTACCTTATTAAATAAAACTTCTATTATTGCCAATGTATTTTCAAGATTAGAAATCAATTCATAAGATGTCCTTTCTAAAAATGAATCTTTTTCACTTCCTAACTCTTTTAATTCATTTATTTTATTCTCCAATTTTATATGTATCTCTTTTAGCTCATTATTATTTAATTGTATATCTTTGTAATTATTTTGAATTTCTTGCATCATCTCTAAAATAACTATTTTTATTTGTTCTAATTCATTTTTTTTAATATTATTTTCAAACATCTTTATGTTACCTATTCCAGATATTTTAAAGTTTTTTATAACAGCCAGAATTTCATTTAAAGGAGATATTAATTCCTTATAAAAAAATAAAAATAAAAAATATGTTTCAATTACTATTGTTATTATTAAAATAATTAATACTATCCAAATTATTTTTTTTAATTCGCTTGTTATATTATTAGTAGGTATTGCCGAAACTAAACTCCATGAATTACCAGAAAAATTTACCATATACACTACATATTTTCCATTATGAATATGTACATATGAATTTTCTTTTGTTTTTAATACGTTAACTTTTTTTAAAATATTTTTAAAATTATCTTTTTTTGAAATCTCGTCTAAATTTTTATAAAATTTTATTTTATTAGACTGTTCTCCACAAACAATCATTTTGCCACTATTATTTATAATAAAACTTTTTGAATTTTTTCCATAAAAAGTTTTATTTATAAATTTAGTGAAAAATTCCATTCTTAAAAGAATTTTCATAACGAAATCTGGCTTTTTTCCATTTGAAAAATAGAATGCTTTCCCTACAACTATTGTAGGCCAATTTATATTATCATAATCGCTTATATCATTTGGTAGTCCATAATAAAATCCGCCATTTTTGCTTAAACTATTTTTATTCCATTCTTCACTTTTAAATTTAGGATTATATTTAACATCTCCGTATGAGAAAAAATTATTATTTTTATAACTATACACACTAATTGAAGAGATTATATCTCCTTCTGATGTTACTATATTTTTTAACATATTTCTAATATATCTAGAGTCTTCCGCTTTATTATTCTTTTTTAATATAATATCTCTAGCTTTAATATCATTATTTAATAAGACAATAACACTTTCTACAGAAGATAACTTATTATCTAAATCGCTTTTTATCTGTAGCAATAATTGTTCTCGATTATTATTCATTTGAGTTTCTATTATTCCTGTAGAAATTTTAATTGAAACTATTGTAATAAATATAGAAGGAATTATAATAAACAGTGCGCTAAAAACAACTATTTTTTCCCTTAAAGTTAATTTTTTCATAATAATCTTCTCCTATTTTGATTTTATGGCATCTTTTATTTTCATTTCCATATTCTTTAAAGATTGATCTATTGTTTCTTCATTATTTATAACTTTTAATATCTCAATCTGCATAATTTCAGATACCTTTGGATACACAGGAGATACTGGTCTTGGAACAGCTGCTTTTAATGCTTTTAAAAATTCAGGATTTTTAAAATATGGATATAATTCTGTTAATCCTTTATCTCTGTATAATGGTATATATGTTGGGGAAACTCCATTTTTTATGGCTCTAATTTTTTCCCCTTCCTCACTTGCTAAAAATTTCAAAAATTCCCATGCTTCTTCTTTATGCTTCGTACTTTTGTTTATCATTCCAACCCATCCACCTAAAACTGCTGCAGATTTTTTATCTCCTTTTGGCAAAGGTGATATTCCAATTTTACCTTTCAAATCTGTTTTTAAAGATTCGCTCCATAGATATGGCCAATTCCTAGAGAAAACAGATTTCCCACCTAAAAAATTATTCTCACTTTCTTTTTCTTTATAATTTTTAATATCTTTTGGAACAAAATCAGATTTTTCTATTTCCATAAATTTTTCAAATCCTCTTTTTGCTTCTTTGCTATCTATAACTACATTTTCGTTTGAATCTAAAACTTCTCCTCCATAAGAATAAATATATTCTAAAAAGTTACATATTAACCCTTCATATGAATAGCATTGAAAATCATATCCATCGACAGTTCCTTTTTTACCTTTATATCTTTTAGCCATTTCTATTAGCTCATCCCAACTCTTTGGTGGGGTAGCAACTATATCTTTCCTATAAAATAACATTCCAGCATCTATAAATATTGGTAATCCCCAAATTTTATTTTTATAATATGTAGCCTTTAAACTTCCTTCTATATAATTTGATAAATTTATATTATCCCTTTTGATATAATCATCTATATCTAATATATATCCTTTTTGAGCCATTTCTGCGACCCATACAACATCGCCCAAAAACAAGTCAATATCATGACTTCTTCTTGATAATATTGTTTCATATTTATCATGTACTTCATTCGTTGTACCTGATAAATTCAAATGAACAACCTCTATTTTATTTTGAATAGCATTAAATCTTTTTATTACTTCTTCTGTTGCTGGAATTGGATACATATTACTTGCATAAATTATTTTTATCTTTTTTACTTGAGCTTTCTTTTTTCTACATCCATTTATTCCAATTAGTATTCCTAAGATTAAAATATACACCACATATTTTTTCATTTTTATCCCTCCTAATTATTTATGAAATGTAGATATCCATTCAGTTTCTGTTTAATACAACTTCTGACGGAACAAAACTTTTTTCTTCTAATGACATTTTTACTATCAATTCTGCAATTTCTTCTGGGTTCATAAATTTTGATACATTCACATCTGTTTCTTTCCAAAATTCTGTATTCATCCCTCCTGGAAAAAATGTAATTATATTTATATTAGAATTTTTTAATTCTTCTTCTAACGATTTTATAAATCCACGAGCTCCCCACTTTGAAGCACAATATATTGACTCATTTGCTTTCCCTTTTATTGCTGCTGTTGATAATACACTAATAATTTTTGATTTTTTTTTATTATTCCTTAAAAACTTTATCATATGGGATGTCATTAAAATTAATCCTATTAAATTTGAATTTAAAACTTTTTCAATATCTGTTTTTAAAATTTTATCTACAGCTCCAAAAATTCCAACTCCTGCTACATTAAATAAATTTTCAATTATAAAATTATTTTCAATTATAAAATTTTCAAGTTTTTTTATATCTTCTTCATTTGAAATATCCATTTGATATGAATAAATTTTAACATTATTATTTTCTTTTTCTAACGTTTTTTTAATTTTTTCTAATCTTTCTCCATTCCTGCCAATAATAATTATATTTTTATTATTTTTAACTAACTTCTTTGACATTTCTAATCCTAATCCCGATGTTCCCCCAGTAATTATTGATATATTCATATTATCCCCTTATATATATATATTACTTTCTTCTGATCTAAATTTTCAATAAAACCTTAAATCCAAACTCATCACTAACTCTTTTTTCTCCTGATTGATTTGAAAAATTATTTATAAACTCTTTATTATAAAAAAACTTTATATTTTTATATTTATACTCAATATTAAATATATCTCTAACTTCAATTATTCCACTTAACTCCATCCAATTTTTATCACCTATAGCTTTATTATAGTCAGTTTGTAAATTAACTTCTCCTTTTTCATATTTTTGATATATAAATCTGAAATTATTATAATCTATTTTCAAACTGTAAGTTCTCGCATCAGCCCCTAAAAAATATCCAATAGGATAATCTACAACATATCTACCTGAATTTCCATAAGTAGTTACAATTATTCTCCTATTTGTAAATTTTAAATATTCATTTTCTCTATTATATAGCCATTTAGAAGTCCTTGCATACTCAAAATTTAATTTAATATTTTTTAAATTATATTCGAATCCACCTAAATAACCTAATGCAGTTGGTTTTGAATTAGAGTCCTTTTCATCTGCCACCACTATATCATCTAAAACTCCACTTCCATATATTTCATATTTTTTACTTTTATAATTCATGTCAATTCCTGCCATAACATTAGAATATCCCTCTGTAAAACTATTATGATATATATATAACGGATTTATCAGATCTAATCCTGGGATTTTCCCTCCTACAACTTGTGCTTCTGTTAATGCCATTTTAATTTTTCTAGTCAAATTAAAAGTTAATCTATGTGCTATAAAAAATTTATATGGCTCAGAATAAATTTTTCCTTGACTATTTATTTCTGTATCATTATCTATTATATCACTTTCCACCTTAGTTAGATATGGATTTAAACTAATTAAAACATAATCAAAATCTACATATTTAAATTTATGTTTAAATTCTATCATATCATAATATTTAGAAAAATCGGATAATATCAAATTCCCAAATTTTCCAACACCCCAAGCTAATTTATCTCTTCCTATTTTTAAATCTTTATATTGTATATAGCATTTATAAGGAAAATTTTGATCCCAATTTTTTATATTAATTATTGGATAAACTACACTTTCTTTTTCTATATAAGTACCAAATCCTTCATATAATTCTATTTCAAAATTATATTTAATATCTTCTTTTGAATTTAAATTATCAAAATTTATATTTAAAAAACTTCTATTATTATCATAATCTTTTACTTTTAACAAAAAATCAGTATAGCCATTTGATACATCTTTTCCAGTTTTATAATTATTATAATTCAAATCATAATTTTCAGATTTTATATAACCCAAATTTAGTTTTATATTTGCAAAAATATTTATTGTTAAAAATAAAAACAATATAATTATTTTTATTATTTTCATAAAATTCTCCTTTTTTAAATCAAATAGTATTAAAAAACAGATCTCTTGTTAAAATCTATATTCTATTCCTATATTCAGTTCAAAACTATTTTCTATTTCATCACTTGGTCTATAAATTCTAATATTATTCCCAACAGTTTTTTTATCCTCTTCAATCTCTTTTAATTCCAATTTGTTTATTATTCTACCTAATTTCACACCACCTAGCAATGTATATTTTCCCATATTTTTATTTAATTTTAAGCTAAAATTTAAAGTTTTTTCTAATTTTTTATCATTTAAAAACTTAGTTCCCTCTCCTCCTTGCGAATAATTTGTATATTCATGCCAAGGATTTTCAGGAGATTTACTTCCAGAAACTACATATTCAAATGATGTATATAAATTAATTTTATTTATCTCTTTTTCAAAATCAACCAAAAATGCTATATTATTTTCTCCATACTTATATCCAATATAATTATCTATATAATTCAAATCATTACCGTAATATTTATTATCAGGATAATATGTATATCCATATTGAGTATTAGTTGCTTTATCATAAGTTCCATTTCCCATTGGTTCAAAAGTATATTTTGTAGAGCCGGCATTATAAATCCCTATTTTTCCTATATTTTTTATTGCTTTTTTATATCCAATAGACCACGCCATTTTATTTGGATTCTGATTTTTAGATTTAGGACTAAATATCCAATCCCAATTCATATCATCAATCAATAATTGAGAACAAAAATAATCATTTTTTCTTTTTCTGTCTAAAAACAATCCCATAATAGAATTTTCATTTGTATATTGTTTCCAAGGTGCATTTGTATCATTATAAAAGCTTTGAGACATATATGCTGGAATCGGATTTGTAAAATAATTAAAATCAAAACTTCTACCTGTATAAACTACAGATTCCTGATATCCAAATCTCCATTCATCACTTAAATTAATACCATAAACTCTATAATTAGCCCCTCTATCTGGATACCCTAAATCAGATAATACGTTCAATTGAAACCAATTTGTTTCAAAGAAAAATTTTTCATCACTATATTTAATTTGAATTCCTGATATACCCTGTTTTTCAGAAGAGATGAAAAGTGTATATGGAGTATTTATCACATCATTGTGATACATCCTTCCAAGTTTTACCGAAACATTTTTGTTTAACTTAATATTAAAAAACCCTTGATTTAATATATGATAATATCCAAAATTATATCTCTCTTCTCCAAATTTATATTTATCATTATTTATATAATCCAAATCAAAATAAAATGAAAAGTTTTCATTTGAATGATTTAAAATAAAATTTGTTGAATTATAACTACTTTTTTCATAAGTGATCATATCTTTAATTTCTAATTTTAGAGCTAGTGCTAAATTTGAAATAACTATAAATAGTATAATTAATACTTTTTTCATTTAATCTCCTTTTTTTCCCATATAAAATATTTTTATTTCTATTCTTTATTTATTCTTTATCCGCATTTTATCCCATGGTAAAACAGCTTTTAATCCTTATCACTTTTTCCCTACATATCATTCTTACAAATATTACATCTAACTGCAAGCAAAGTAATATCGTCATTAAAATCTATATCTTTATCAGTTTTTTCCTGCATAAATTTATATATATTTCCAATGAATTTATCTGGCTCATTATCTATACTATTCTTTACTATATCATAAAATTGTTTATCATCTTCTACTATATTATTTTCTATTAAAAATTCATATATCCCATCAGAATAAAATAATATCATATCATCCATACCTATTTCAATCTCTTTTCTCTCAAAATAAGCCTCTTCAAATAGACCTATTGCAAACCCTCCATCCTCAACTAGATTTTCCATCTTTTTTTCTTTTACATCTATTTTTATTGGAGAAGTTCCCCCTCCAAATCCAAATACAAATTTTTTATTTTTTCTATCTATATATCCATATGTTGTAACTACAAAAACTGCTCCCTTTGATATTTCTAAAATCCTTTTGTTAAATTCATCCAAAACCATTTCTGGCTCGTATATTTTCTTTTCCACAATCAAATCTTTAAATATATATTTTATTGAAGTTATATATAATGCTGATGAGACTCCATGTCCTGACACATCACAAAAAATAATTGCTGTTTTATCTTCATCAATTTCAATAAAATCAAAAAAATCTCCTCCAATAAAATTAAACGGAAGATATAAATGTCCAAAATTTATTTTTTCACTCCAATCATCATATTTTGGAAGTAAATTTTTTATGAATTTTTTACTTTTATTTAATTCTTCCCACAATACATTATGCTCTTCCTCTACTTCATCTAATCCTACTATATTTTCTATTTCTTCAATAGCATTCATATTTTCATCTTTATATTCTACTATTTTTTGATCTATTTTTTTTGAATAATATATCAACTTATTCAATATATTCAATATTTTATTACTTTCTGAAAATTCTTCTATATTATCTTTTTTTATCAATACAAATCCACAATTAACAGATAAATTTATATCTTTTATTTTAGTTAATTCCACTTTATTAATAATTCTTTCTATAACTTTAACTGCATATTTTTCTATTATTTCTGGTAAAATAACCATAAATATATTCCCACTTAATCTTCCTAAAACATCACTATTTCTAATAGTTTCACTTGTGATTTTTGAAACTTTTTTTATGACTTCATCTCCAATTAAATATCCATATTTTTTATTTATAACTTTTAACTCTCTAATATCTATTATTGCCACTGCAAAATTTCTGTCATGTCTTTTTACTCTTTCTAATTCTTCTTGTAATCTTTTTATTAAAAAATTTCTATTATATACATTTGCTAATTCATCTGTATTTAATTCATCTTCCAAAGTTTGAGATTTTCTAATTAATCTATTATTAATATCATTCAATTCTTTTATTGTATCCAATAAAAATTTCTTTTCTTTTTTTATTTTTATTAATTCAATACTATTATCTATTTTTTTTAAAATTTCATCTAAATTATCATCTTTTAAAATAAAATAATCTATTGGGAATAATATTTTAGATTTTATTTCATCAACTTTTGTATATGTATCTAATAATAATATCTTATGAATATCATTAATATCCTTTCTTTCTATTCTTTCTACTTCATCTATTCTTTTTTCAGAAACAATTATTAAATCTAAATTATTTTTTTTACATTCAGATATACTTAACAAATTGAAACCAATTCCTGATAAATAATTTTTCAAAAAATCATTATCGCTTAAAAATAAAATATTTTTCATAATTCCCCCTATTTTACAATTTTATTTTTTCCACTATTCTTAGCTTTATATAATCTCTCATCTGCTAAATTTACCAATGATATATCATTTAATCCTTCTTTATATTCTGCTACTCCACCACTAATAGTAATTTTTTCATCTGTTATAATCATAATATTTTCCACTGCTTTTCTAATCCTATATGCAATAGCAACTGCTCCTTCTTCATCTGTATTTGGTAAGATTATTAAAAATTCATCTCCACCATACCTTCCAGCAATATCACAATCTCTTTTTAAATTTTTTATAATACCAACAATCTCTTTTATTACTATATCTCCCATTTGATGTCCATATTTATCATTAACAGATTTAAAATCATCTATATCAAACATAATAACTGATAATTTATTTTTATATCTATTTACTTCACTAACCTCTGATTTTACTCTTTCATATATATATTGATGGTTATATAGCTTTGTCATTGCATCTCTTAAAGCTAAATTTTTAAGTTCTTTGGTCAACATATAATCTCTTATTGTTACTCTTAATCTTGCAATAAATAGCATTGGATTAAAAGGTTTAATTACATAATCATTTGCTCCGATTTGTAAGGCATTTGAAATATTTTCAGGATTTCCCATACCAGATATTAAAATTATTTTCTTTTCTGGATATTTTTCTCTTATATTACTTATTATAGTCATACCAGATATTTTTGGTAAAATTAAATCAACTAAATATATATCATATTTTGAAATATTATCCAAAAATTCATTTTCATCTTTATAATAGTCAACATTATAAAATTTATTTAAGGTTAATACACTTTTAGCTATATTTAACGCAATAGCACTATCATCAAGCATTCCTATTTTTATTCCTCTATATTGCTTTTCTAATGATGATAACTCCATTATTTTTTTTAAATATAAAACTAACTCTTCGTATGTCATATCTTTATGTAATACGTCCATAACTCCTAATTCAAACATATCTTTTTTATATGCTATTTCTTCTTTAGTTGTAGAAATTATTATAACTAAATCTTTTTTATTTATTTTTTTTAATTCTTTTAAAACATCTATTAGTTCCATTCCTTCAGTTTCATAACTAATTATTAAAAAATTTATATCTCTTTCTTTTACTATTTCAGATATCTCTTTTGTTTTCTCAACAGAATAAAGATAATTCCATCCTAATGAATTTATTGCTGAAGAAAATATTTTTCTAATAACTTTAGAAGATTCAATGTGCAATACATTTTTCATTATAATCACCTCCCTATTATAATTAAAATTATTTCGTTATTTCTTTGATATTTCTTCATAAAAAAAATCATTTTTCCACTATTACTTTTCTACCTTCTAACTTTATTTTTCCAGTTACAAATTTTTCTATTGCTTTTGGATATAATTTATGTTCTACTTTATGTATTTGCTCCTCTAATTTTTCCAAACTTATTCCTTCATCTAATCTAATTCCTTCTTGTAATATTATTGCTCCACCATCTTCTGATTCATCTACAAAATGAACTGTTACTCCTGTCATTTTTACTCCATATTCATAAGCTTTTTCTATTGCATGCAATCCTTTAAATGAAGGTAATAGTGAAGGATGAATATTTAAAATTTTATTTTTATATTGATTTACGAAATATGGAGTAATCCATTTTAAATATCCTGCTAATATTATTAATTCTACGCCATTTTCTTTTAATATTTCTACAATTTTTTTATCATACTCTTCTCTAGAATTATATTCTTTTGAATTTATATATATAGCTTTTATTCCCGCTTGTTTTGCTCTTTCCAGTCCATAAGCTGATTTCACATTGCTTACAACTACTTCTATTGTACTTTTTTTTATTATCCCTTGTGTTATAGAATCAATAATTGCTTGTAAATTTGTACCACTTCCAGAAATTAAAACTCCTATTTTCATATGTTTTCTCCTTTATTAGATATTATACATTATAATTTAAGATTTTTCAAAATATTTATTATTAATAAACATTTAAAAAATAAGTTTCTCATATTTCATTATAAAATTAATTAAATTATTCGTGTTTTAAAACAAAAAAATTAGCCACCAATCTACACTGATTTGCACAAATAAATGATCATTAAGTTCATTTAAAAAGAGCTTTAGATTTATTCATATTTTTCATAAATAAAAATCTCTGCTCCTCTCGTAATTCCAAAAAATTTTCTCCTTTGTGAACCTTTATGTCTTTGTTCTGAAATTATTTTCCTAAATAAATTTATACTTTACTACTATATAAAAAAACGCGGGAATAATCCCGCATTTATTTTAAGAACGTTTAAAAAGTAATTTTTCAAAACAAAATAAAAGGTTGTTTTTAAGCCGTTCATTAATGTCTAAAATGTCTCATGCCAGTAAATACCATAACTATACCTTTTTCATTTGCTGCTTGTATAACTTCTTCATCTCTTATTGAACCACCTGGTTGTATTATTGCTTTTATTCCTGCATCTGCTGCTGCATCTACCCCATCTCTAAATGGGAAAAATGCATCCGACGCTAATACAGAACCTGCTGCTTTTTCTCCTGCTTTTTTTACAGCTATTTCAGAAGAATCAACTCTTGACATTTGTCCAGCTCCTACTCCAACTGTTTTTGTCCCTTTACATAAAAGTATTGCATTTGATTTTACTTTAGCACATATCTTCCAAGCAAACATTAATTCTTCAAGTTCCTCTTTTGTTGGTTGCTTTTCTGTTACTACTTTCAAATCATCAATAGTAATATCTTTCAAATCTCTTTCTTGTACCAATAATCCACCTACAACCTTTTTATAATCATATTTACTTGTAGATGATTTTCTTTTTAAATCTTTAACTTTTAATAATCTTCTATTTTTTTTCTTTTTTAATATTTCTAATGCTTCTTCACTATATTCTGGAGCTATTATTATCTCATTAAAAAAACTGTTTAATTCATTTGCTAAATCTGCTTCCACTTTTCTATTTACAGCTATAATACTTCCAAAAGCAGAAACAGGGTCTGATGCTAATGCATCACGAAAAGCTGTTACAATATCGTCAGCAAGTGCTGCTCCACAAGGATTTGTATGCTTTAATATAGCAACTGCTGGTCTTTCAAATTCTTTTACAATTTCAATAGCAGCATCTACATCTATTATATTATTAAATGAAAGTTGTTTTCCATGCAATATTTCAGCAGTAGCCGCACAATCTTCTTCAATATCTAATTCTTTATAAAATACAGCACTTTGATGTGGATTTTCACCATATCTTAAATCATAAGCTTTTTCATATTTATTTTCCAAAATTTCTGGATAATTTTCCTCTTTTTCTAGTCCGCTCAAATAGTTAGTTATCATAGTATCATAAATAGCAGTATGTTTATAAACTTTTTTAGCTAATTCAAATCTTGTTTTAGCTGTTGTTTCACTGTTATTTTCATTAAGTTCCGCTATTACGTTACTATAATCTTTAGGATCTACAATTACTGTAACAAACTTATAATTTTTAGCAGCTGATCTTATCATTGTAGGCCCACCTATATCAATATTTTCTATTGCTTCTTCCAAAGTTACATTCTCTTTAGAAATTGTCTCTTTAAAAGGGTACAAGTTAACCGCAACAATATCAATATACTCCATATTGTGTTCCTTCATGATTCTTTGATGCTCTTCATTATCTCTTAAAGATAATAATCCAGCATGAATTTTTGGATGTAATGTCTTTACTCTTCCGTCTAACATTTCAGGAAATCCAGTATAATCCGATACTTGCTCTACCTCAATTCCATTTTCTTTTAATACTTTAAGAGTTCCTCCAGTAGATAAAATTTCATATCCGTTCTTCACAAGCCCTTTTGCAAATTCTACTACTCCTGTTTTGTCCGATACACTAATTAGTGCTTTCCTTGCCATTTAAAACCTCCTATATTTTTTTACAAACTCACGTTTGTTATTCTCTAAGTATTTTAACAACTTCAAATACAGCTCTTCTTAATTTAATATTTCTTTTCTTTAATAATTTTCTTATATCTTCAACAACGTCTTTATCTCCTATAACTCCCAATGAATAAACTGCTTCAATTATAACCTCTTCGTTTATATCATCTAGTAATTTTAATAATCCCGATACAGCTCTTATATCTTCAAAATTTCTTAATGATTTTGCCACCTCTATTCTAACATCATCATCATAATCAAAAGAGCTATTTATAATAAAATTTAGACTTCTATAATCTTTTAACATACCTAATGTTTTTATCACTTCTTTTCTAACTAAAGGTGATTCATCTGACAATAATTTTACTAATTCAAATATATATTGTCTATCTCTATTGTACGCTATTATTTTAACTGCATTAATCCTTATAAAATGGTTATATTTATTTTTCAATCTTGCCTTTATATCAATATCACTCATATTATTATATAATTCATCACTAGAAAATGATACTGATATTTTTGATAATTCTCTATCTACAAATTTTTTTCTTCTTAATTCATTTCTAGCTACTTTTATATTAAAAAACAGATCATTTAATTTTTTTTTATTAAATATTTCAGAAAAAAGGTATTTTACTTTATTACTTTTATCTTTTGACAGCTTCATAAAATTGTTTTTTATATCTCTATCTATATTTTTCTTCCTATTTTTACTTCTTTTCACATTTAAATTTTTTTTATCATATTCAACTCTTTTTATGGGATTACTTAAAATTTTATATGCTTTTATTACTTCTTTAAATTTCATTATATTATCTTCAGTTTTTGATATATCTGGATGATATTTATGTATTAGCCTTTTGTAAGAAAGTTTAATCTCAGATATTGTAGCATCTTTTCTAATTTGTAATACTTCATAATAATCTCTTTCCATTTCAACTTCACCTCGAAGTTTTTATTTTTCAATTCATTATAGCATATTTCACACAAAAAAAAAACCTCTCAAAAGAGAGATTTTTTTCTTTTTTTATTTTACTTCAATTTTAATTTTGTCTAAAGTTTTTATTGCGATAATTATTCCAATTATTCCCAATACAATTACTGGATAAAATACATATTCATATGTACCTAATTTATCCCTTATAACTCCTGATATAACTCCGCCTGTTAACGCTCCTAGCCCATATGATAAAAATATAACTCCGTAGTTTTCAGCATAATGTTTTGCTCCAAAAATATTCGAAGTTACAGTTGGAGCTATTGCAAGCCATCCTCCTAAAACTAACCAAAACATAGCAAATACAATAAAATATAAAAATTCTTTTCCTGCTCCAAGAGTAAGACCAATAACAGACGCTGTTATGATAATTATATATGATATAATTGCTGTCTTTTTCCCACCAAATTTATCTGTTAAAGTTCCAAATATGGGCCTACCTATTCCATTAAATATAGCAAATAAAGATACATAAATTGCAGCTTTTTCTGAAGACATCTTTATAACTTCCTGCCCAAATGGACTTGATATCCCTATTGCCATTAACCCTGCCAAAGTTCCTATTGTGTAAGTAGTTACTAATCCCCAAAATTGTTTTGTTTTTATAATATCTTTTATTGAAAAATCCAATTCAATATTATTAGTTTTCTTTTCTGCATGTTCTTTTTCATCAGGAAATTTTAGAGGCAAACTAAGCAATGTAATTAGAATTATAAAAACTACACCTATTATTTTAAAGGCAGATAAAACTCCATAATTATCAATTAAAAAGCTTGCTATTGGTGCCGTTACAAATGGCGATAATCCAAAACCAGCTAACGTAAGTCCTACTGTAAGTCCTTTCTTTTTCGGAAACCATTTTGCTACAACTGCCATTGGAACTCCATATACAATTCCAACACCAATACCTCCAAATATTCCATATGTCAATGATAACAACTCAATATTCCCTGCAAAGCCAGATATAACCCATGCTAGTCCAACTATAATACCTCCAACTATTATTAATAATCTTGGCTCAATTTTTTTTATAAATTTCCCTGCAAAAGGCATTGTCAAAGCATATGATGCCAAAAATAAAGTGTATGGTATCCCACTTTGTGTAGCACCAACGTTAAATAATTTCTCTAATGGTTTTCTAAATACACTCCACGAATATATCGTCCCCAAACACATAAATATCAATATTCCCAGCGGTATTACCAACATTCTTTCAACTCTTTTTTTCTCCATTTTTTCATCTCCTCCTGTTTTTAATTTAAGAAATGGCTTAAAAACACCCTTCCTATTTTATTTTAAAATGTACAATAATTTAGAAATGATTTGAAAATAGTTATCTGATTTATATCAAAGTATGTAGCGTTTCTAACATCTTTTCTATAAATTCGATAAAATATTTTTAAACATTCCGAAAAAAAAGAAAAAGAACCCCCTAATGGGAGTTCCTTCCAATTTCTAATATACATTTTTTCTGTAATTTTTTCATAAATCTTTTATATTTCAATTTATCTCCTTAGTAATTCTTTAACTATTATTTACTTACTTATAAATTTATAACCTTAACATCTTTTATCTCATCAATATTTTTCAAATTTTCCACAAGAATGTCTGGCATATTATTATCTACTGTTAAAATCATAATAGAACCATTCTCTTTACTGTCAGATACAATCATCTTTGAAATATTTACATTAAATTCTGACATTTTTATTCCTACTCTACCTATAACTCCTGGTACATTTCTATGTGGCAAATATACCAATTTTCCTTCTGGAACTAAATCTAATTCAAATTCTCCTATTCTTACAATTCTTGGATATTTTTTTTCTAATACAGTTCCTTCTATTTCAAATTTATCTCCTGAAATATCTTCAATTGTAATTTTCATAAGATTGTTATAATCACCTGTATCAAGCTCTATACTTTCTTTTATCTCAATACCTCTTTGTTCTGCTATATAATTAGCATTTACAAAATTAACTGTTTCAGGAACCGTACTATCTAAAATTCCTTTTATTGCTACTAGTGATAAAACTTTTACATCTTCTTTATTAGATATCTCATTACCACCAAAACTAAGACCTATTTTTTTTATACCTTCTCTTTTTATTTGAGAGTATATTCTTCCCATTTTTTCTGATAAAGCTATAAATGTTTTTAATTTTACAAATGTACTGTCAGATACACTTGGAATATTTACAGCATTTTTTACTATTTCACCTTTCAAACCAGCTAATACTTCGTTTGCCACTTCATCTCCAACTCTAAATTGTGCTTCACGTGTAGAAGCTCCTAAATGAGGTGTCCCAATCATAGTATTAAATTCATATAATGGATGTGTTTCTTGTGGTTCTGTCATCCAAACATCAATCCCTACAGAAGCTATCTTCCCTGATTTCATTCCTCTATATAGTGCATCTTCGTTATATAATCCACCTCTTGCTACATTGACTAATCTAACTCCATCTTTCATTAATTCAATTTCCTTATCAGAAATTATATCAATTGTTTCTTCTGTTCTTGGAGTATGAATTGTTATAAAGTCAGATTCTTTTACTAATTCTTCAATACTGTTTTTCTTTTCCACACCATATTTTTCAAATCTTGAATCAGATATATACGGATCATAAGCTATCAAATTCATTCCAAACCCTTTTGCTCTTTCAGAAATTAATCCACCTATTCTTCCTAATCCAATTATTCCTAATGTTTTTTGATATAATTCGCTACCTATAAATTTCTTTCTATCCCATTTACCTGATTTTATAGTATTATTTGCCCAAACTGTATTTCTACTTGTTGCTAACAACAAAGTCATTGTTTGTTCTGCTGCAGATACAATATTACTTTCAGGAGTATTTGCTACAATTACCCCTTTTTTCGTTGCATAATCAATATCAATATTATCTAACCCAGACCCTGCTCTTCCTACTATTTTTAAATTTACTGCTGCATCTAAAAATGATCTGTTTACTTGAGTTTCACTTCTTATTATTATTGCATTATATTCTGGAATTATTTTTAATAATTCTTCATGAGATAATTTATATTTTTCATCAACATTACATTGAGCTTTTATTTTTTCTACAACTTTTTTATCTACCATTTCAGCTATTAATACTTTCATATTTTTTATATTAAACATATTATCTTTCCCCTCCATAATTATATTTTTTAAACTATTCTTAAAAAATATTTAAAAATAATTTTATCTTATTTAACAATAAAGATACTTGAATCATTGTATACTTTATCATAAAATATACAGATTATTTTTATCTCAAATAGTACTTTTGAATAGCTTTCAAACTACTTCCAGCTTCAAATCCTTTATATCCTAAATCATTTAATGTCATTTCTAAAGCTGAAAACAGAGACAATACATCAAATCTATCTACATCTCCTAAATGACCTAGTCTAAATATTTTACCTTTTATAGCTCCTTGTCCACCTGCTATTGTTATTCCATATTTATCTCTCATTGTATTATTCACAGCTTGCCCATCTACACCTTCTGGCGCAACTACTGCTGTTACAGTATTCCCTCTTACAGCTTCATCTTTTACAAAAAATTCTAATCCTAAAGCTTTTATTCCAATAGCTACTGCCTCTTTTAAATTTTTATGTCTTGCTGTTACATTTTCTAATCCTTCTTTTTTCAGCATTTTGCATGCTTCATTTGTAGCAATAATTAAATTTACTGCTGGTGTTGTAGGATTTTGTCCTTCTGGAAGCCTATTCAAAGTATTCTTAAAACTAAAATAAAATTTAGGTAAATCTGATTTGTCTAATGCTTTTTGTGCTTTTTCGCTCAGTGACACAAAAGCTAATCCTGGAGGTGCCATAAATCCTTTTTGAGAACCAGCTACTGCACAATCAACTCCCCAATTATCCGTTTCAAATTCATTAGCTATCAATCCACTAATTGTATCTACAACAAATAAAATATCCGTACCTTTTAAAATTTCTCCAAATGATTTCACATCATTTAATACTCCAGTAGAAGTTTCATGATGAGTTAAGAAAACACCTTTTACTCCCTCTTCTTTTGCTAATACTTCTTTTAAATCATTTGCTTTTGCAGCTTCTCCCCAATTGTAAGATAATTTTACAACTTCTAATCCATAAATATCACACAATTTTACAAATCTTTCTCCAAAATTTCCAACAGATACAACCACAACTTTATCTCCTTTTGAGAAAAGGTTAGCTACCGATGCTTCCATTCCTCCTGTTCCAGAAGATGTTAAAGTTATTACTGGATTTTCTGTTTTGAATAAATATTTAAGATTTTTTGACAGTTCCTTAAATATTTCAGAATATTCATCTGTTCTGTGATGAATAATAGATTTCGCCATAGCAAACCTTGCTTCTTCTGGTATTGGCGTAGGCCCTGGTGTCATTAACAAGTTTTTCATAATTACCTCCTATATATTTACGTTATCCGTATTATTGTCTGCATACATTTTCTTTTTGGTAATTATATCACTTTTTCAAATCTTTTTCAACAGATATTGCTATATTAATTTATAACTTAAATTGATATACTAATATTTTACAAATCAGTAATTTATTTTCTAATCTCAAATAAATCATAAGAAAAATTTTATATCTATTTTTTAAGAATTCTGATTTGCTCTTCGCTTAAACCTGTTTTTTCTGATATTGTTTTTATATCTAAAATATCTAATAAGCTTTTTGCTATTTTTATTTTTTCTTCTTCTCTTCCTTCTTCTCTTCCTTGTTCTATTCCTTCTTTTTGACCTTTTTTAAAACCTTTTTTCTCAGCTGTTTTTATTGCTGCTTCTTCATCTCTTAGCCATTTTAATCTTGCTTCATAACTTTCTCGTTCTTCATAATTTAACGACATATCATCTAACAATTCTACTGCTTTTTTTATACTTTCTACTTCTGCTAACTCTTTTGGTAATCTATTTTTATCATATCCTTCTGCTTTTTTTAAAAAATTAACCCATCTATCTAACATTGTACTCATTTTCTCATCATATTTTTCTAATTCTATAAAATGTATTTCTAAATGATTTATAAATTCTTTTCCGCTTTCACTGTTTATTATCTTATATATATTATGATATTTTTCTTCATCTAAACATCTAAAATTCAATATATTTATACTTATAGTTTTCTTTAAATTATCATAATTTACTCCTGCAGACAGTTGCCCGGAATATAATCTTGCCCAATAATATAACGCTCTCTTATCAAAATATTCTTGATCGATAACCTGCATCTCTATATTATACCATTGCCCTCTTTGATCAATTGCTTTTATATCTAATATAGACAACTTGTCATTCCTGAAATTCTTATCATTATAAGGATTTTTTAATTCTAATTCTTTCACCTGATCTTCTTCTGACACTATTGAATTTATTAAATCTATTAATAATTTTTTATTTGATTCTGTCCCAAATAATTTTTTAAATGCAAAATCTACTCTTGGATTTATTCTACACATAATTTTACCTCCTATTTTTTATTCATTTCCATTAAATTCACTTTATTTTTTATATCCCATTTTTTTAATCATTAATCTTATTTTTTATCAAATTAATATCATTTATTCTCTCAGTTCTTACCTTATCCTGTAAATAATCCATTGTTTCTACTAAAAATATTCCAATTAAAAAATACAACATATTTTCCCAACGAAATCCAATATGATATCCTACACTATATTCATTAGAACCTATTTTCTCACTCACTTGAAGAATGCTCAATATCGAATATATAACTATGATTTTCCCAGTAAAATTTATTCTATTTAGTATAAACTCCGCTCTCTTATTATCCTTTTCCATAATTTTAAAAATAGATTTAACTTGATATATTATAAACATCAAAAGAAGAAAATTTTGATACTCTTTTGAAAAAAGAACATATTTTAAAGTTAATGGAGTATTACTTTTTATTTTCTTACTATCATCAAATATTCTCTCTTCAAAACAACTTCCTTTTATAACCATTTTTTCACTATCTGTAAAATTATATTTTATAATCACGATAATCTGTAAAATAGCTGCAAATGTCATAAATAAAAAAAGTATACTACTAAGAATATAGTAATCCCTATATCTTCTTTTCTTCAATAAAATCATCTCCTGAAATTTATTTAAATTCTAAAAATATTTCAATATTCCATTTTTATTGCATTTTTTCCATTTACCATATAAGATGACTTTATTATATTTTCATCTTTCTTTTTTTCTAAAATAAAATTCCCACCAGTTAACCTATCTTTTGGAAGTTTGTTCCTATCAGTTAATATAAAATTCAAAAGTTCTATTTTATCTAAAAGTCTTTCTTTTTTATAATACATCCTTTCATAATCTATATAGATAGCCTGTAAAACTATATGCCCTATTGGATTTTTAATAGACAACATATTAATTTTTACATTCTTTATTTTACCTTTATTTAAATAAAATTTATCTTTAGATATATCTAATATTTTTGAATAATAGCCCTCTATTAATTTTATAGTGTCTTCCTCGTTATAAAATGGCCATCTTATAAAATAATCATTTTTTTCTATTTTTCCTGTTTCTAAGTCTACAGTGGAAAACATATTCCCTCTATTATTTTTTAATGTTAATTTCATAAAATCAGATTCATTAATTAAAGCCTTTGAATAATTTATATTTACTATCTTCTTAATATCTCTAAAATTTTCCAACACCTCTTTTTTCATATCTAATATTTTATGATTTAAAGCATAATATCTAATAAATTCTTCAGTTATTGTATCATTTGTAAAAAATAACAACGTTCCATAGTCTGTATCCCATAATTTTTTAGATAAACTTAATAATTCCAGCATCTCACATCTTGCTTTTTCTAATTGATTTTCTTTTATTAAATTATCAATTTCAGCTATACCATAACGAAATATATATAATAAATTTATCCATTCTACATCAGCTTCATCCGATTTCTCTTTAAAATAATACTTTTGAAAATTATTATTTAAAATAAATTTTATTATATTTTCTCTAACAATCTTACTACTTTTTAGTGCTAATATAACATCTTCATCATTATATTTCTTCTCTTTTATTTTTTTATCAATTAAATTAGAGTTATATTTATCAAATTTCTTTAATTTTTCAGATAAGACTATATCATTTTTTAAAATTTTCTCATCTAAAGTTTTTACCTGAAATTTTTCTTTGTATTTTATTGGAAAATTAAGTATCATTAACAAGATTAAAACTATTGTAAGAATATTGACAAATTTTGAAATTAGAGAAAATATATAATTTATAATTCTTGGTAAAAATTCAATTGTAAATAAAATCAAAATATAAATTCCTATAAATCCCAATACGAACTTTTCTCTAAAAAAAATTAATAAATACACAAGTAAAACTATTGATAATATTTTTGAAATTGATCTATTCATAGTTTATATCACCTTTCCTCTAAAATTTTGGCTTCTGAAAAATTTTGCTTTGAAAAATCACATATTTCAAAAAAACGACATAACTTATTTTCTGAATAAATTTGTACTTTCCTATTAAACATAAAAAAATAACTTACACCTGATTATATCATTAAAAAATTATAAAATCAATTATTTTTTCCCTAAATTATACATCAAATACAGGTTTATGACATATCTAAATCACGCCACAAACCTATATTTACCAAATTTTCTTAAATTATTCACCCAAAATTCCTTTTAAATACTTTCCAGTATAAGACCTCTCTACTTTCACTACCTCTTCTGGAGTCCCTTTTGCTACAATCTTTCCGCCTTTATATCCTCCTTCAGGTCCTAAATCTATTATATAATCAGCTGTTTTTATTACATCTAAATTATGCTCTATTATAATCACTGTATTTCCTTTTTCTACTAATCTATTTAATACTTCCAATAATTTTTTTATATCTTCAAAATGCAGTCCTGTTGTAGGTTCATCTAATATATAAATTGTATCTCCTCTTGATATTTTAGACAATTCTGTTGCCAATTTTATCCTTTGAGCTTCTCCTCCTGAAAGAGTTGTTGCCGGTTGTCCTAATTTTATATAATCCAAACCTACATCCATTAATACTTTGAGTTTTCTCTCTAACGAAGGAATATTTTTAAAAAATTCATATGCTTCTCCTACACTCATCTCTAATACTTCAGATATGTTTTTGCCCTTATAATATACTTCTAATGTTTCTCTATTATATTTTTTACCTTTACATACTTCACATTCCACATAAACATCAGGTAAAAAATTCATCTCTATTTTTATAATTCCAGCTCCTTGACAAGCTTCACAACGTCCCCCTTTTACATTAAAACTAAATCTTCCTTTTGCATATCCTCTAATTTTAGCATCTCTTGTTTCTGCAAAAATATTTCTAATATCATCAAATATTTTTGTATATGTAGCTGTATTAGAACGAGGTGTCCTACCTATTGGAGATTGATTAATATCTATCACTTTATTAAAATTTTCAATTCCATCAATTTTTTTATATTCCAATGGATATTGCTTTCCTTTATTTAATTTGTTAAATAATATTGGGTATAGCGTTTGATTTATTACAGAACTTTTCCCAGAACCAGAAACTCCTGTTATTACAGTTAATATTCCTACTGGTATTTCTATATCTATTTTCTTTAAATTATTCCCACTTGCCCCAAATAATTTTAAAGTTTTATCAAATTTTCTTCTGTTTTCTGGAATATTTATCTTTTTTTTACCACTTAAATACTGCCCTGTTAATGATTTTCTATTTTTCTTTACTTGTAATGGAGTCCCTTTTGCTACAACATTCCCTCCAAAAACTCCTGCACCTGGTCCAATATCTATTAAATAATCAGCTTCCATCATAGTTTCTTCATCATGTTCTACAACAATTAATGTATTCCCCAATTCTTTTAATCTTTTTAATGTTTTTATTAATCTATCATTATCTCTTTGATGTAATCCTATACTCGGTTCATCCAAAACATATATTACTCCTGTTAATCCAGAACCAATTTGTGTAGCTAATCTTATTCTTTGAGATTCTCCACCTGATAAAGTTTTAGTTAATCGTGATAAAGTGAGATAGTCTAATCCTACATTAATCATAAATCCAAGTCTCTCTTCTGCTTCCTTTAATATTTCCAAAGCTATTTTTTCTTCCTTTTTAGTTAATTTTAAACTTTTAAAATAATCTAATGCCTCATTTATACTTAATTCTGTTACATCTATAATGCTTTTATCGTTAATTGTAACTCCTAAAACTTCTGGCTTTAATTTCTTACCATTACAAATTTTACAAATTTTTTCTACCATATATTTTTTTTCAATATCTTCTTTCATTGATTCAGAATTTGTCTCTTTATGTCGCCTTTTTAAATTATTTGCAATCCCTTCAAATTCTCTTAATCCACTATAATTAAAGTCTCCTCCACTATAACTCACTTTAAATTTCTTTCCCTTTGTTCCATAAAATATAATCTTTTTTTCTTTCTCAGTTAATTCTTTAAATGGCTTATCTAAATCTATTCCAAATGATTTTGCCATAGATTCTAATAATGTCCATACCCAGCCGTGTCTTGTAGCTGCCCCTGGTATTACAATTGCTCCATCTCGTATACTTTTTTCTTCATTCAAAATTAATTTTTTTACATCTATTTCCAATTGTTGACCTATTCCATTGCACTCTGGACACGCTCCATAAGGTGCATTAAATGAAAATAGCCTTGGAGTAATATCTGGCAGGCTTATATCACATATTGGACAAGCAAAATTCTCACTATACAATTCATCTTTTCCTTCTACATTAACAATTAAATTTCCCTCTGAAAGAGCTGTTGCTGATTCTACTGCTTCTGTCAATCTTTCCAAAAATTCTTTGTCTTTCTTTTTTAATATTAATCTATCCACAACTACTTCTATATTATGCTTTTTATTTTTATCTAACTTAATTTCATCTTCTAGGTATAAAACTTCCCCATCAACCCTTACACGAACAAACCCCTTTTTTTGCAAATTAAGAAACAAATTTTTATGAGTCCCTTTTTTATCTTTTGTTACTGGAGATAAAATTATTAATTTTGATTTTTCATTATTATTTATAATAATTGAATCCACAATTTCTTGTATAGTTTGCTTTGATACTTCTCTACCGCATTTTGGACAATGTGGCGTTCCTATATGTGCAAATAAAAGTCTCATATAATCATATATTTCGGTCATTGTTCCAACAGTAGAACGTGGATTTTTACTAACCCCTTTTTGTTCTATTGATATTGCTGGTGATAATCCTTCTATACTATCTAAAGCTGGTTTTGTCATTTGACCTAAAAATTGTCTAGCATATGCAGATAGACTTTCTACATATCTTCTTTGTCCTTCTGAATATATAGTATCAAAAGCTAAGGAAGATTTTCCTGAACCAGATACACCTGTAATAACAACAAATTTATCTTTTGGAATTTCTATATTTATATTCTTTAAATTATGCTCTCTTGCCCCTTTTATAATTATTTTATTTTTCAATTTAATCTCCCCTTTTGTATATGACATCTTTATGATATTTTATAATTCAATTTAAAATTATATAATCACATTATATCTTTTAAATCAAAATTTGTCCATAAAAAAAGTGGATGAAAATTAAATTTCATCCACTTCAATATTATTATTCTTTTTTATAAATTATTCACCTAAAACGTGTACTTTAAACATGTTAGTAGTTCCAGTTGTTCCTACAGGAACTCCAGCTGTCATTACTACAAGATCTCCTTTTTCAACTAATCCTGATTTTAATGCTGCTTCTTCAGCTTTTGCATAAAAATCATCAGTTGTTTTGATATCTTTAACTACTGCTGGATAAACACCTCTTGTTACCATTAATTGTCTTGCTGTTTGTTCATTAGAAGTTACAGCTAAGATAAATGCTTCTGGGAAATGTTTTCTTACTGTTATTGCTGCTCTTCCTGTTTCAGTTGAAACAATAATCATTTGAGCCCCTAAAGTTTGTGCTGCTTCTACTGCTCCTTTAGAAACTGCTTCTGTTACTGTTATAGTTTCATCAAATTCCATTGGATAATAAGTCATTTCAGAATCTGTTCTTTCACATATTTTAGCCATAGTTTGTACAGCTACTTCAGGATATTTACCTTTTGCTGATTCTCCTGATAACATTACTGCATCAGTACCATCTAATATTGCGTTAGCTACATCTCCTACTTCAGCTCTTGTAGGTCTTGGGTTTCTAATCATTGAATCTAACATTTGAGTTGCTGTTATAACTATTTTTCCTACTTCATTACATTTAGCAATCATTTCTTTTTGTGCAAATGGAACTTCTTCTAAAGGAATTTCTACTCCAAGATCTCCTCTTGCTACCATTATTCCATCAGTTACTTCTAAAATTTCATCAAAATTATCTATTCCTTCTTGATTTTCTATTTTAGAGATTATTTTTATATTTTCTCCACCATTTTCATTTAATAATTTTCTTATTTCCATAACATCTTCTTTTTTTCTTATGAATGAAGCTGCTACGAAATCAACACCTTGTTCACATCCAAATTTTAAATCTGCTTTATCTTTTTCTGCTAATGCTGGAAGTCCAATACTTACATTTGGTAAGTTAACTCCTTTATTTTCTCCTAATTCTCCATTATTTTTTACTAAACATTTTACTTCATTTCCTTCTACTCCTGTTACTTCTAATTCTATTAATCCATCATCTAATAATATTGTGTTTCCAGCTTTTAAATCATCAGCAAAACCAGCATAAGTTACAGCTACTTTTGTATTATTTCCAACAACAGTTGTATCTGTAGTTATTGTGAATTCTTGTCCAGCTTTTAACATAACGTCATCGCCATTTTCTAATTTTACAGTTCTTATTTCAGGTCCTTTTGTATCTAATAACACTGCTACATATTTTCCTGTTTCTTTCATAACTTCTCTTATATTGACTATTCTTGCACCATGTTCTTCGAAATCACCATGTGAAAAATTAAGTCTCATTACATTCATTCCTGCATTTGTTAATTTTGTAAGCAGTTCTTTTGATTCACTTTTTGGACCAATTGTACAAACTATTTTTGTTTTTTTCATTCTAAATCCTCCCAAATTTTATTTTTTATAATTTTTAAAAAATTATAATGCTAATGTAAGTGCTAATTCAAAATCTTTTTCATTTAGTTCTCTTTTATGTTCCCAAGCATAAGATATTGGATATGTAACAAGTTTATTTGACTCCATTCCAATCATTATTCCACTTTTACCTTCTATTAATTTTTCTACAGCAAAAGCACCCATTTTTGTTGCAAGAATTCTATCTAATGCAGATGGAGTTCCACCTCTTTGAATATGTCCAAGAACTGTTACTCTCATTTCACTTTTAACTTTACCTTTTAATTGACTTGCTATATCAGAAGCACTTCCTACTCCTTCTGCCACAACAACTATATCATGCAATTTACCTATTTCTCTTCTTTTATTAATTTGATCAGCCACTTCGTGAACTTTAAATCCCTCTTCTGGGATAAGTAAAGCATCTCCACCACCAGCTAAACAACTGTATAAAGCTAAATCTCCAGCATGACGTCCCATTACTTCAATAAGATAAGTTCTTTCATGAGAAGTTGCTGTATCTCTTATTTTAGATATTGCATCTAATACTGTATTTAATGCAGTATCAAACCCAATTGTGTAATCTGTCCCAGCAATATCATTATCAATTGTTCCAGGAATCCCAATAGCTTTTATTCCATGCTCTTTGTATATTAAATCAGCACCATGAAAAGAACCATCTCCTCCTATTACAACTAATCCTTGAATATCATGTTTTTTCAAAATTTTTGCAGCTTTTGCTCTTACTTCTGGTTGTTTAAATTCTGGGCATCTTGCTGTTAATAAAACTGTTCCACCTCTATCTATGATTCCACTTACATCTCTTGAACTCATTTCAAAGATTTCATCATTTAACATTCCTTGATATCCTCTTTTAATTCCAAAAACTTTTAATCCTTTATTCATTGCAACTTTTGCCGCTGCTCTAACAGCTGCGTTCATTCCTGGCGAATCTCCTCCGCTTGTTAATATTGCTATGTTCTTCACAATGATTCTCCCCTCCACTGTAATGATTTTATATTTTTTTACTTTTTTCACAAAGCAACCACTCAAAATATCTTTTGTTCTAATTTCAAATACCATTATATAACAACTTGTAAAATTTTTCAAGCTTTATATTTCTTTATACTCTCCATAACTTCTATATTTTTTATATCTTGCATCTTTTAGTTCTTCTATGCTTAACTGTTTTAGTTCTTTTAATGTGTCAAGTATCTTATTTTTTAATGCTTTTGATGTTGCATCATAATCTCTATGAGCTCCCCCAATTGGTTCTTCTATTATTCCATCTATTATTCCTATATTCTCAAGATTTTCGCTATCAATTTTAAGAGCTATAGCTGCTGTTTCAGCTTTTGAGGAATCTTTAAATAGTATAGCTGCACATCCTTCTGGCGATATTACCGAATAAGTACTATTTGAAAGCATAAGAACTCTATCTCCAACTCCCAATGCCAAAGCTCCTCCACTACCACCTTCCCCTATTATAACTGATATAATCTGAGTTTTTAAACCTGCCATTTCAAGTAAATTTCTTGCAATTGCTTCTCCCTGCCCATGTTCTTCCGCTTCTAATCCTGGATAAGCTCCTGCTGTATCTATTAGAGTTAATACTGGTAATTTAAATCTTTCTGCCATTTTCATCACTCTTAATGCTTTTCTATACCCTTCAGGATTTGCCATACCAAAGTTTCTATATAAGTTTTCTTTTACATCTCTTCCTCTTTGATGTCCAATAATCATAAAAGCTTGTTCACCAATTTTTCCAATTCCACATACTAATGCTGGATCATCTCTAAAAAGTCTATCCCCATGTAGTTCTTGAAAATCAGTTACCATTTTTTCTATATAATCAAGAGTATATGGCCTTTGAGGATGTCTAGATACCATATTTTTTTGCCATGGAGTTAAATTTGAATATATATCTTTTAACTTAGAATTTATCTCATTTTCCATTTTTTCTATTTCCAAAGAAAGATCTATCCCTTTTTCTTTAGAAAAATTTTGAATCTCTTTTATTTTTGATTCTAATTCTTTTATCTCATTTTCAAATGACAAATAATGCATTAATTTTTCACCTCACCAAATCCTAGATTTTTTATAAATTTATATAAAAATTCTTTCATCTCTTTTCTTTCTACAATAGCATCAAGCATTCCATGTTCTAATAAAAATTCTGATCTTTGGAATCCTTCTGGTAATTTTTGATGTATTGTTTGTTCTATAACTCTTGGACCTGCAAAAGCAATTAATGCACCTGGTTCAGATATATTTATATCCCCCAACATTGCAAAACTTGCAGTTACTCCTCCTGTTGTTGGATTAACTGGAATAGAAATAAAAGGTAACCCTTTTTCTCTTAATCTTTCTAATGCTGCTGACGTTTTAGCCATTTGCATAAGAGAGAATATTCCTTCTTGCATTCTTGCTCCACCAGAAGTAGCAATTGCAATAAAAGGTATTCCTAATTCTATACTTCTTTCAATAGCCCTAGTTATTTTTTCTCCTACAACACTTCCCATACTTCCACCCATAAAACTGAAATCCATAACAGCAATGCTAACTTTTATTTTATTAATATTTCCTATTCCACTTATAACGGCATCATTCATCTCTGCCTTTTCATGTGATTGCTCTATTTTTTCTGCATAACCTGGAAAATTCAAAATATCTTTCGAAAATAAACTGCTATCATATTCTACAAAAGTTTCATCATCTATTAATTGTTCTATTCTCTCCTTAGCACTCATCCTAAAATAAAATCCACATTTTGGACAACTATTTGCATTCTCTTTAACATCTTTTATATATACAATATCATTACATCCAGAACATTTTATCCACAACTTATCAATTATTTTATTTTTAGTTTCACTTATTTTAGCTTCTTCTTTAGTTGATATAGTTGCATACTTTTTCCTGTTGCTAAATAGTCCCATTTTTCACCTCTCCTCTTTTTAATTACATCTATTTTACAAAATTTTTACAAATTATGCAAATAAAAATTGATTTTTTTCTCTATTTATTATAAAATGTATGAAATAAATATATAAAAAGGAGTTGTTTTACTTGCTTTTAAACGAATTAAGAAAAAAAATAACAGCTATAGATACTCAATTATTAGATTTAATTTCTAAAAGAGCGGAACTTGTAAAAAATGTTGGTGAAGTAAAAATTAGTTCAGATACACACACATATATTCCAGAAAGAGAAAAACAGATATTTGAAAACTTAAAAAAGCAAAATCATTCTAGTTTAAGCAATGAATCAATAGTTTCTATTTTCACAGAAATTATATCTGCCTGTAGAAGCTTAGAAACTCCATTAACTGTTTCCTATTTAGGTCCAGAAGCTAGTTTTACCCATTCAGCAGCTATAAAAAAATTTGGTTCTTCTGTAAATTTTGTTTCTCAAAATTCTATAGATGCAATTTTTTATAATGTTGAAAGAAATTTTTCTGATTATGGAGTTGTCCCAATAGAAAATACTACTGAGGGAACTGTAAGTTATACTTTAGACAAGTTTGCAAATTCAAAACTAAAAATAGTTTCAGAAATAGAATTAAAAATATCACATTCTCTTTTGAGTAAAGAAGATGATATTAATTCTATAAAAAAAATATATTCACATCCACAATCTTTTGCACAATGTAAAAATTGGATTATTAATAATTTAAAAAATGTAGAATTAATAGAAGTCAGTTCAAATTCATACGCTGCAAAGCTATCATCTAACGAGCCTAACTCTGCTGCTATTAGTCCTAAAATTGCTGCTTCTAGATATAATTTAAATGTTTTAGCTGAATCTATTGAAGACTCTGAACACAATAGCACTCGTTTTTTTATAATCGGAAAAAATATAAACGCTCCTAGCGGGCACGATAAGACTTCATTAATGTTTTCTCCAAAAGAAAAAATAGGAGCTCTTTATGAAATTTTAAGAATTTTTTATAATTATAATATTAATTTAACTATGATTGAATCTAGACCAAATAAAAAAATCTCATGGCAATATATATTTTTCATTGATATAGAAGGTCATTATGAAAACGATATAATAAAAAAAGCTTTAGAAGAAATAAAAAATAGTTCTACTGATTTTAAAATTTTAGGTTCTTATCCACAAAAATAAATGTTTTCAAACATTATATTAAATCAAATATCGATATTTATTCTTATAAGGGCAAACCTCGTGTTTGCCCCATTTTTTTATTATTTTTTTGCCGAAAGAGTAAAAATAATTTCAGTTCCACTTTCTAATTTTGAAGTACACCAAATTTTCTCTCCCATTAATTCTATTATGTTCTTTGCTATTGTAAGCCCCATTCCAATACCAGAAGCCTTATATTCATATACTCCTGAGTGATGAAATTGTTCATTTACTATTGTAAAAAATGGCTTGAATATTTCATTTACATAAGTTTGTTCTATCCCAACGCCATAATCTTTAATAGATACCTCAATCTTTTGTGTATTCTTATTAAATTTAGCAATAAATTCTATTTTTGCTCCATCAGGCGAAAATTTTATTGCATTCATCATTATATTTACCAATGCAAAATATAACAATTTTTTCTTGTCAGTTATCGCAGATGGAATTTCTCCATCTTTTATTAAAATTAATTTTTGAGATCTTTTCTCTAAAAATTCTTCTACTAATATTTTTAAAGATTCAAATAACTCTTCTATAGTTACTTCTGACTTCTCAATTATAATCTCTTTTCCTTCGTTACTAACTGCGAAAACTTCTAACATAGAATTTACAATCCTAGTAAGTCTTTCTACTGATTTTTTTAATTTGGAAACTGTATTTTTAGTAGAATTACTATCTAATTCTATTTCTAACATCTCAGCATATCCATTAATTAAAGTAATTGGAGTCCTTAATTCATGAGATGAGATAACTAAAAACTTTTTATTTAATTCATATGCTTTTTTCAACTCTTCATTTTTATCTTTTAACTCTTTATTTATTTTTTCTAGTTTTGTATACAATTCAGAATTTTTTAATAAATTTATTGCATGAGAAATAAATATCTCAAACAATTTAAAATGTTCTTCATTAAAATCTAACTTATTATCTTTATAAATAATTCCCATTGCAATTAATTTTCCTCTATTTTTTAATGGAATTACTAAAAATTCACCGCTTATAAAAATATTTTTTTCTTTTTCAGCTTTAATTTTTAAAACCTCAATGTCAATATCAGAAAATTTTTCTAAATCAGTTTCTATTTTATTTTCAAAATAATTTTCACCATTATCATAAAAAATTATCATTCCTGATTTTAATTCTAAAATAGATAATATCTGTTTTAAAATTCCATCTAAAATAGTTTTTAATGCAGGTGGTTTTATTCTTTCAATTTTATCTATGCTATTTATTACTTTTTCTAACCCTTTTTTGCTATTAGATATAACTTCATATTTTTCCACTAACTCTTTTGAAAGTGACCATTTTAAAGTGAGAGAAAGCGCCATTTGTTTTATTTCCTCTATATCAAATGGTTTTTTTAAATATAACAATTTATCATGAGATTCAAGAGTTTTCAATATATCTGCTCTACTTTTATCACTATAGGCTGTCATAATAACTATTTCTATATCCTTATCAATTTCCCTTATTTTTTTAGCTGTTTTCAATCCATCCCACCCTGGCATACGCATATCTATAAATACCACTGCATATGGCAAATTTTCATTTTGACTTTTTTTTACAAGTTCAAATCCTTCTTCTCCTCTGTCTGCAATAGATACTTCATATTTCTCTTCTATTTCCACACTCTTTTTTTTATCATTCTCAAAAAAATCTCCTAATATATCTTCTATTTCATCCTTTTCTTCTTTTCCCAATATTCTTTTTAAACTATTTAATACATCTACTTGGTCATCTATAATCAATATTTTCCTATTAATAGAACTAATAATAGTATCCATTTCCTCAACTCCTATTTTCGATAGTATGTTTTTGGTGCTTTTTTCCACTCTTTTAGTATTTCTAGCTCTTCTTCACTAATATATCCTTTGTTTAAAGCAACTTCTATAAGAGTATTGTAATCTGTTAAAGTATAGAATTTCACTTTTTTTTCATCAAATCTATCTACTGCCTCTTTAAAATTATATGTAAATATTGCAACTAATCCAAGAACATTTACTTCATTTTCTTTTAAAACATCAACAACCTTTAAAGAACTTCCACCAGTAGAGATTAAATCTTCTACAACTACTACTTTTTCTTCTTTTTCTAATTTTCCTTCAACTTGATTTTTTTTACCGTGTCCTTTTGAACTTGATCTAACATATGTCATTGGCAAATTCATTTTTTGAGATATAAATGCCGCATGCGGTATCCCTGCTGTAGCTGTCCCTGATATGACTTCTACACCTGAAAATTTATCTTCTATTAAATCTTTCATTCCTTCTGCAATTAAATCTCTTATTTCAGGATAAGAGATAGTTAATCTATTATCACAATAGATTGGAGATTTTATTCCTGAAGCCCATGTATAAGGAGATTTAGGAGATAACGTAACTGCTCCTATTTCTAATAATTTTTCTGCTACTTTTACTTTATAATTCATACTTAAACTTCCTCCTAATATTTTATATATTTATTTTACAATATTACAATACAAAAATCAACCACTATATCTTATTTTACATCAAAACAAAAAGATATCTCGAATAAATCAAGGTATCTTTTTATATTTTCAATCTCTATTTTTTAATTTCTCATATTCATTTTTTATCAATTTCATATCTTGCCATGTATTCCACTTTGGACTTCCTTGTGTTGTACTTTGATTTCTAAGAAGATAACTAGGATGAAATATAGGTATTACTTTTATATCTCCTTCCCAATTAAAAATTTTCCCTCTTAATTTTGTAATTCCGATATTAGCCTTTTCTTTCAAAAACCATTTTGTTGATATTAATCCAACAGTTACAATAATTTTTGGATTAATTAATGCAATTTGGGTTTCTAAATATTGGCTACACATTTTTATCTCATCATCTTCAGGATTTTTATTATCTTTTGGATGACATTTCACAATATTCGTTATATATACATCTTCTCTTGACAAATTCACAGAATTAAATATTTTAGTAAATAGTCCTCCAGATTTCCCCACAAATGGTTTCCCTATAACATCCTCTTCTGCTCCTGGTGCTTCTCCTACGAACATTATAGGTGTGTTTATATCTCCTTCCCCAATTACAGGTATTTTTCTATTAAAGTGTAAATTACATTTACTGCAATGTTTTATTTCAAATTCTAATTCTTTCCACAATTCCATTTTTAATACACCTCTAATTTTATATATAATTTATCCATAAAAAATCTTCACTTTTCTTTTTACACGCACTATATATATCTATATTTCAAATATAGTGCTTACTCTGTCCTGATGTGCTACTTCTATATCTATTTTAATATCATTATCTTTTAAATAATTAAACAATGTTTCTTTTGCTTTCTTATGTGTATTATTATCTTTACTAATATGAGCTAGATATACTTTCTTTAATTTTTTTGAATAAATTTTATTTATAAACTTAGCTGTATCCATATTAGATAAATGCCCATTTCTTCCTTTTACCCTATTTTTTAAATCCCAAGGATACGGACCATTCATTAACATTTCATAATCATAATTACTCTCTATAATAATAGCGTCACTATCTTTAAAATTTTCACTAACTATATTAGTAGCATAACCTATATCTGTAGCTATAGCAACTTTTTTTTGTCCAAAATTTATTGAAAATCCTAATGTATTTACTGCATCATGCATTACTTTAAAAGGTTTTATTAATATTTCTGAATCAATTATAAAATTATCAATTATAAAATTTAAATTTTCATCTGATAATTTTCCAAGTTTTTTGGCACTATAATCATAACTTTTTTTAGCCATATAGATAGGAATATTATATTTTCTCGAAAATATTCCTGCACCTTTTATATGATCTGAATGTTCATGAGTAATAAGGATGGCTCCAATTGTATCTGGAGCCACTCCTAATTTATTTAATCTTTTTTCTATTTCTTTCCCGCTAAATCCTGCATCTACAAGAAATCTAAAGTTATTTTCTTCTACAAATACTGAATTTCCAGAACTTCCACTTCCTAATATTGCTATTCTCATTTTTTAAATACTGCTCCTTTATCTGCTGAAGTTACATTTTCTGAATATCTTTTTAAAAAACTATATTCTGTTTCAACTTTAAATTTAGGTAATTTTTTTAATCTTTCTTTTATTATTTTATCATCAACTTTTAAACTTATTTTTCTATTTGGTATATCTATCTCTATAATATCTCCATTTTCTACTGCTGCAATTACTCCACCTTCTGCTGCTTCGGGAGAAATATGTCCAATAGAGGCTCCTCTTGTAGCACCACTAAATCTACCATCAGTTATTAATGCTACATCTTTATCTAGTCCCATCCCTGCAATAGAAGATGTAGGTGTCAACATTTCTCTCATTCCAGGACCACCTTTTGGCCCTTCATATCTAATAACTATTACATCACCTTTTTCTATTTCCTTATGTAAAATAGCATCTACAGCATCCTCTTCTGAATTATATACTTTTGCTGGCCCACTATGAACAAGCATCTCTTTTGAAACTGCCCCTTCTTTTACAACAGAACCATCTTTTGCAAGATTCCCTTTTAATATTGCAAGTCCTCCTGTTTTATGAACTGGAGCATTAAATTTTCTAATTACTCTTTCATTTTTTATTCTAGCATTTTCAATTAATTCTGCTTGTGTTTTTAATGCTACAGTCATTGCTGTTGTATTTAAAACTCCATTTTCCGCTAGTTCTTTCATTACTGCAGTAACTCCTCCTGCATGATATAAATCTTCCATGAAATCTGGCCCTGCTGGAGACAATAGACATAAATGTGGAACTTTATGACTCATAACTTCAAAATCATCTAAACTAAATTCCACTCCTGTATAATTTGCAATTGCCGTCAAATGAAGAGCTGTATTAGTTGATCCTCCTAAAGCCATATCTACTGCAACTGCATTTAAAAAAGCCGCTCTTGTCATTATATCTTTTGGTCTTATATCTTCTTTTACAAGATTTAAAATTTGCATACCTACCTCTTTAGCTAATCTTATTCTTTCTGAATATACAGCTGGAATAGTTCCATTGCCAGGCATTCCCATTCCTAACGCTTCTGTTAAACAATTCATTGTATTAGCAGTATACATTCCAGAACATGAACCACAAGTTGGACAAGCATTATTCTCTACTTCTTCTAATTCTGTATCTGTTATTTTACCATTTTCATATTTTCCAACATCTTCAAAAACATTGCTAAGTCCTATCTTTTTATTATTTACTCTTCCTGCTAGCATTGCTCCACCACTAACAAATATACTTGGTACATTTAATCTTGCAGCACCTATTAACATTCCAGGAACTATTTTATCACAATTTGGTATAAATACAATTCCATCAAAAGGCATTCCAATACCAGTTGCTTCTATTGAATCAGCTATAATTTCTCTTGTTGGTAAAGAGGCTTTCATCCCATCATGATTCATGGCTAGCCCATCACAAACACCTATTGTATTAAATTCCATTGGAACTCCTCCAGCTAATCTTACTCCAGCTTTTACAGCTTCCATTATTGTTCTAAGATGCATATGCCCTGGTATTATTTCATTAAATGAACCTGCTATCCCAATTATAGGCCTTTTTATCTCATCATTTGTCAATCCTAAAGCTTTTAATAACGATCTATGTGGAGCTCTTTTCACTCCTTTTTTCATTGCATCACTTCTCATTAATATTCCCCCTCCTCTTATTTCCTTAAATCATTTTTAAGATGTTTTAATTCTTATTTTTGATAATTTGGTGCTTCTTTTGTTATTTGTACATCATGAGGATGACTTTCTTTTAATCCTGCTCCTGTAATTTTCACAAACTTACCATTTTTTATTAGATCATCAATTGTCGCAGTACCACAATATCCCATTCCTGCTCTCAATCCACCTTCTAATTGATATACTACATCATGCAATTTTCCTTTATATGGAACTCTTCCTTCTATTCCTTCTGGAACAAGTTTTTTTACATCTTCTTCTACATCTTGGAAATATCTATCTTTACTTCCTCTTTTCATTGCAGCTAAAGAGCCCATTCCTACATATACTTTATATCTTCTTCCTTCGTAAATCATCTCTTCTCCAGGTGCTTCTTCTGTTCCTGCAAAAAGTCCACCAATCATAACTGCACTAGCTCCAGCTACTATTGCTTTTACGACATCTCCTGAATATTTTATCCCACCATCTGCAATAACTGGTATATTATGTTTTGATGCTAATTGATAAACATCATTTACTGCTGTAATTTGTGGAACTCCTACTCCTGCTACAATTCTTGTAGTACAAATAGATCCTGGTCCAACTCCTACTTTTATTGCATCTGCTCCTGCTTCAATCAAATCTTTTGCTGCTTCTGCTGTTACTATATTTCCACCTACAACATCAATATTAAATTTAGATTTTATTTTTCTAACTGTTTCTATTACTCCATTTGAATGGCCATGAGCACTATCTACTGTTATTATATCTACTCCTGCATTTATAAGAGCTTCTACCCTCTCTAATGTATCTGCAGCTACTCCAACTGCTGCTCCAACTCTTAATCTTCCGCTTGAATCTTTACAAGCATTTGGATAAGCTTCAGCTTTATCTATATCTTTTATTGTTATTAATCCTTTTAATTTATAATCATTGTCTACTATTGGTAACTTTTCTATTCTATTTTCTAATAAAATAGATTTTGCCTCTTCTAAAGTTGTTCCTAAAGATGCTGTTATCAAATTCTCTTTTGTCATGATTTCATAAACTTTCATATTGTCATCTTTTCTGTATTTAAGATCTCTATTTGTTATTATCCCTATTAAATATCCTTCTTCATCCACTACAGGTAATCCAGATATTTTATACTTTTTCATTATTGCTTTTGCTTCAGATATATAACTATCTGGTGCTAATATAACTGGATTTGTTATCATCCCATGTTCATATCTTTTTACCCTATCGACTCTATCTGCTTGTTCCTCTATACTCATATTTTTATGAAGTATCCCTATTCCACCTAATCTTGCTAAAGATATTGCTAATTCCGCACTTGTTACCGTATCCATTGCCGCACTCATTAATGGTAAATTTAAAGTAATATTTTTAGTAAGTTTTGTTTTTAAAGATACCTCTCTTGGTAATACTGATGACTTTTGTGGCACTAACAAAACATCATCAAACGTAATGCCTTCTTTCACTATTTTCCCATTTAACATCTATTTACCTCCCTATTTAAATTGTTTTTTTTATTAAAAATAATTATATCATCTTTTGTATCATATTTCAAGGACTATTTAAGGGTTTTATAAAGTATACTTTTTGTATAAAAAACAATCTTAACACAGCAATCTAAAAGAAATATAATTGAATTTAACCTCTTTTTACATATAATTATTTTACATTATAAATATTTTTTAAATGATTAACTTCTATAATTCTTCCTAGAGAAAAAGCCATATATAGAGTTATATTTTTTTTAAAACTTCTAATCTTCAATTTCTTTGCCTCTAATCAACATTGAATTATTATAACATATCTGTTATAATAATTTTCGTCTTTGAAAAAGGGCCTATAGCTCAGTTGGTTAGAGCACTCGGCTCATAACCGAGTGGTCATTGGTTCGAATCCAATTAGGCCCACCATATATTAATTCCAAACAACTATTAATTATTAATAGTTGTTTTTTTTAATTATAAAAAATAAAAGAGCAAAGTTATATATAATATAGCCTTGCTCTTTTATTTTTATCTATTTTTGTCTTATTTTCATTAAATGTTTTACTGCACTAATTCCAGCAATAGCTCCATCAGAAGCAGCTGTTACTACTTGTCTTACCTCTTTTTTTCTAATATCTCCTGCTGCATATATTCCTTCTACTAAAGTTTCCATATTTTCTTTAGTTTCAATAAAGCCTTTTGAATCAAGTTTTGCAAATGTAGCATATAAATCTAAACTTGATTTAGTCCCTAAATATAAAAAAGCTGCTGAAGAATCATACTCTTTTTTATCCCCATCTATATTAACAATTACTTTTTCTACAAATTCAGTTCCTTTTATTTCTTCTAAATTCGCATTTGTTATTAATTCTATTTTTTCATTACTTTCTAAACTATTTTTCAAATCTGGTTCACATTTTATCTCATCTTCTTTTATGAAAAATAAAACTTTACTCGCATATCTTGTTAAAAATAGTGCTTCTTCTGCTGCTTCATCTCCATTTCCAAAAACTGAAACTGTCATATCTTTAAAAAATGCTCCATCACAAGTTGCACAATAGGATACACCTTTACCTAAATATTCCTCTTCTCCTAAATATTTTTTTCCTTGTTTATCTCCTTTTCCAGTTGCGACAATAATCGCATCTGCTTGATAAGATTGACTACTTGTTTTTATTGTTTTAGGTGAAGACATTGGATCTATTTCAAATAAAGTAGCATTTTTAAAATCTACTCCAAATTTTTTTGCATGATTTTTCATATTTTCATATAATTCTTTTCCAGAATGTCCTTTATCAAACCCAATATAATTATCTATTTGATGAGCCATTAATAAAGCTCCTTCATTCTCTTTTTCAATAACCAAAGTAGAAAAATTTGCTCTTGCTGTATATAACGCTGCAGAAAGTCCTGCTGGTCCACCACCTATTATAACCACATCATACTTGTCATATTCATGAGCATTTTCTGTATTTAGCCCCAAACTAAAATCCATTTTATCCCTCCTCTATATCAGCGAGTTCTAATTGTAATAATATTTTTTCTGCTGTTTTATCTGATATCTTATAACAAACTTTTTTTCCATCTTTTTTACATGATATTATACCACTATTCCTCAAATGAGCTAAATGTTGACTAACGCTTGATTGTGGTATATTTAAAATCTCTTCCATATTTCCTACACAAATACCATCTTCATTTTTTTTTAATAAATATAAAATTTTTAATCTAGTTTCATTTGCCATCATTTTTAATACGAGTACAGCTCTATCCGTATCTATATTATTACTCATTATTTCATCAACTCTTTTATTTTTTCTATAAAATGAGCTTCAGGATAATTCCCTTCAAAACTAACTGACTTTCCATCTTTAGATTCTATAACTATTTTTGGAACAGCCATTACTCCATATTTTTGAGATACAACTGGAAATTCATTAGCTTCTATTGCTTCTCCTAATATATTTTCATTTTCCATAGCAAACATATGTGCTTTTCTTGCTGCTCCTGGGCAGTGAGGGCAAGTTGGTGTTACAAATACTTTTATTGTTATCTCTTTATCTATTGATTTTACTTCTTCTAAAAGATCAGTTGCTAAAGCACTTTTATCTTTAGAAATATCTATTAAGTTTTCTATTAAAGCTGCAAATTCGTACCCTGATGGTATCCCATAAAATCTAACTCCATAATCTTTTTCTCCAACCATTGCAAATGCTGGATACATTGTAATTCCATATTTTTCTACTAATTCTTTATCCTCTTCTGAATAAAATTCTAATTTAATTCTTTCATCCAAATCGGAAACCTCTGTTAAAATATCTTTAAATGTATCATTATTTTCTTTATTTTGATTTTCTGAAGTAAACGCTATTACAGTTACCTCTTTTCCTAATTCTTTTCCAAATTTTTCTTTTAAAAATTTAATATCTGTATCTTTTAATAATCCCATTTTTCTCCTCCTTGAAATATTATAATATTAGAATATGTTTTTATTATACAATCTTTTTTTTATAAAGTCAAGATTTATTTTAACATACCTTTTACAATCATATCTGTAGCTTCATCTTCATCTAATCCTCTTGCCATAAGTGTTTCTAACTCTTTTTTATTTACTCTTCCAATACTTGCTTCGTGAGTCAATTCAGCCAAATCATTTGTAACTTTTATAATTGGAATTGCAGAAACTTCTGCATTTTTCCCTTTTACAACTTCAACACAATCAACATGCCCTTTGCAATATGGAGCGTTTCCATATATTTCTGTATATACCTCACTATATGTATTATCTGATGCAAAAACTCTTGCTTTTACTGTCCCTTTGCTTTCTTCTCCATCTAGCGAAATAATTTCTTTAACTTTTATAATATCATCTTTTTTTCCATATATTTTACTATCCATTTCAGCTATAGCTCTATCCTTCAAACTAAAATTATAATATATATCTAGTTTTCCAACTCTTCCTTTTACTAATTTAAAATCACTTCTAAAGTAACCCCCATCTTCTACTACCGCTTCTGTATAAGGTATCACTTCAACTCCGCCTGTTTCACTATGATAATGAACTTCTTCATATTTCATCTTTGCATTTTTTTCAATTTTTATTTTAGATGTCATTTTATGTATTACATTTATTGCATTGGGAAAAGAACAGTGTGAAATAAATTTAGCTTCTGAACCCTCTTCTAATAAGTATTCAGACTCTATAATTTGTTCTCCTATATCTCCAGTAATTCCAAAACACATATGAACCGGCTTTTCTAATTTATACCCTTTCAAGACTCTAATTTTTGCCTTTATTCCATTCTCTATCTCTTCAGCATTTACTTCAAGCCCTTCTACTGTATTCAATCCTAATACCTTATTCTTATCGACTAACATAAATCCATTTTGCGTTCCTTTAAATATATTTTTATCAGCTCCAGTTTTTTCTACTGCATTAACTAGTGCTTCAAATTCTTTATCCATATTATCTTGATTAGTCATTTTTTTGGCTCCTTTCTTCAATTCTAACTTTATCAGAATATTCTCCTGGTTTAAAATCACAATTTGTACAAGTTCTTTTAAAATAATTTGAAATTTCTAAAGGTTTTCCAGTTTTCTTTATTGTTTTATCACAAATTAAATAAGCATAGTCGACTATTGCTGCAATATCTTCGTTATGAGTTATAACTATAGCTGTGTTCCCTTTATTTTTTATATAATTTAATATATTCACGATATTTGGAATAGATAAAGCATCAATTCCAGAGTCTGGTTCATCAAAAATAGCTATTTTTGGATTCATCATCAAAACTGAAGCTAATTCAACTCTTTTCCTTTCTCCACCACTTAAGCTATCATCTACATTTCTATAAATATATTTTTTATATTCTAACCCAACAAGTTCAAAAATATCTTTTAAATTATCACCAGAAAATCTTCCTCCCAAAGTCAAATAATCTTTCACACTCATCCCTTCAAATCTTGCAGGTTCTTGCAATGCAATTGTCATCCCTGCTTTTGCTCTTTCTGTTATTGAAAATTTTGTTATATCTTTGGAATTTAATATTATAGACCCTTTTTCTATTTTTTCAAATCCAATTAAAGTTCTTGCCAATGTACTTTTTCCTGCTCCATTACTTCCCAAAATGCTATATATCTTTCCTTTTTCAAAATGTAAATTTATATCTTGCAATATCTCTTTTTCTCCTCTAAAAACATGCATATTACGAACTTTTAACATTTTTTCACATCCTTTCAAATTTTTTCATATTATATTAATATTTTATTTGTTCATATCTTTTAGAAAAACAAAGGTATTATACAATATATTGATAGTTTTGTCATTAAATATTTATTCACAAAAGAAATTAAATATTATAATATAATTATATAATAATTTATAATATTAGTCAAGTATTTTATTGCGCTTTTTTTCCTAAAGTTTTATTTCTAAATTCCGATATTTTTAATATGAAAATAAATAAAATAAAAGCTCACGGAGGAACTTTTATTATAAATCCAAGGAGGGTGATGAAAATGTATATAGCTAATAATATATCAACCAATCAAAATCATTATAATAATTTTGATTTTACAAAAGTTCCAGAAAAAAAGTCTGAATCTAATAGTTCTAAAATTGATTTTAAAAACATAAAAACTAAAAAAATTAAAGATGTACAACAAGATTATGATTATAAACAACAGATCAATAAATTAGCTAAAAAGATTGAAAAAAATCAATTTTATACAAAAGAAGCTTCTACTGCTATTGCAGAATCATTATTAAAAAGAAAAATTGAATATGTAGCATAAAAAAAGACCTTATATAAGGTCTTTTTTTATGCTTTTAAATTATCAAATAGATATCCATACGCAACCCATAATACGACTTCAAAAATTATTACTCCTAATAATCCTAAAATTCCAAAGCTAAAATTCCACCATACCAAAATCACAACTAAATTTATTAAAACGAATATAATTTTTTTAATAATTTCATTTTCTATTGCCTCCTCTGGATTCAAAGTCCTTCATATCAGATCAACTTTTCTTTATCATCTGCAACACCTGTTAAATCTGTAAAATTAAAATCAATCCCCAAAATTCCTACAAATTCTCCATTTGAATTTGTAATAGAAGCAGAAGCTGTAACACAAAGCTTTGAAGTGGTTTGAGAAATATAATATTCTGTTAAATGAGTATCTCCATCTTTAACTACTAATTTATACCATTCTCTTTCTCTTCTATTATCTCCTTTTTTAGATATATCATGTGCTCTTTCTATCCAAGGTTGAGCAATATTATCTGTTATTTGTATTCCATCTTCATCAGTAACATATGCCATTTGAACATATCTGTTGTTTTTTATTAAATTTTCCAATACCTCTGTTATTCTATCTGAATCCATACTCATAATTTCAGGTTTAGCTGCATATCTTTCCACTATTTCCCTAGCTACTTTATCTGATTTTTCTTCTAACTCCTCAAAACCAGTTTTAACTAATTCAGTCATATATTTTTTAGATAATCTTAACATCTCTTCGTCTGAAATAGCTGTTATTCTTCCATTATCATATTCATTTTGTATCCATTTATATATATTTGTAACTCCTGGATGCTTTTTACTAACTTCTTTTTTAGGATTCAAATTCGAATTAATCCAATGAGCTATTCCAGCTACACCTGATTTGTCTGTAATTGTAACTCTAAGCGGTCTGTTTAATATTCCAGTTGTATCAAATATATTGTATATCTCCTCATTTTTCATAATTCCATCAGCATGAATTCCTGCTTTTGTAACATTAAAATCTCTTCCAACAAATGGATATCTTGAAGAAACTTGTATTTTCATCTCATTTTGCATAAATTCAGCAATCTCTGTGATTATTTGAGTATTTAAGGTCTCATCTTTTCCTTTCAAAGATAAATAATCCATAACTAGAGCTTCAATTGGCGGATTCCCTGTTCTCTCTCCAATTCCAAGTAATGTCCCATTTACTCCAGCTGCTCCATACATCCATGCCGCTGTTCCATTTACCAATACTTTATGAAAATCATTATGCCCATGCCATTCTATAAGATGAGAAGGCACATCTAACTCTTCTCTTAATAAAGATATCATTTTAGGCACTGATCTCGGTAATTTTGCTGCTGCAAATGGAACTCCATATCCCATTGTATCACATAATCTAACCTTTACATCTACCCCTGATTCCTCTCTTATTTTCATCAATTCTTCTACAAAAGGTAATACCACTCCATAAAAATCAGCTCTTGTAATATCTTCTAAGTGACATCTAGCTACAACACCATTTTCTACAACTGTTCTTACTACATCAAGATATTGCTCTATAATAGTTTTTCTATCTTTTTTTAGCTTCATATATATATGATAATCAGAAACTGAAGTCAAAATTCCAGTTTCTTTTAATTCTAATTGTTTTACCATTTCAAAATCTTCTTTTTTAGCTCTTATCCAACTTGTTATTTCTGGAAAAGGAAGATTTAATTCTTTACATTTTTCTACTGCTTTTTTATCCCTCTCGCTATACAAAAAGAATTCTGATTGCCTTATTAGTCCATTTTCTCCGCCTAGTTCATTCATATATTTAAATAATTTCACAATATGTTCTTCTTTAAATGGTGCCATAGATTGCTGTCCATCTCTAAAGGTTGTATCTGTAATCCATATTTTTTCTGGAATTTCTGGCAAAACTATTTTTCTTTCAAGTTCCATTTTTGGTACTTCTGTATATGGAAACATTTTTCTTAATAAGTTTGGTTTTTCTAAATTTACTAAATTAAATTTTTTCATTTTATCACTCCCTATTACTTAATTTTTAAAATTGTACTACTTATAATATACTTTTAAAGTATATCACATCTTAAATATATTGTCAAAACTATTAAAATTTTCTAAAAAAGCAATCAATATTTTTATATTGACTGCTTTTTTTTTATATATACATCTATTTTATATTTATTTTTAATCTCTTCTGCAACAGCTTCCGCTTTTGAATACTCTTTATACTTAGGCGTAATCACTTTATATAATCCATTCTCAAAAATAACTCTTAATTTTATTTCTGGTATTTTCTCAATTAAATTCATACAACTTTCATAATGTTTATATACACCTAATTGAACAAAATAAACTGGTTCTTTCAAAACTTCTTTCTGTTGTTTTCTGCTTTCTAATTTTGTTTCTATTATTTTACTTTTCCCCGTATTATTTCCAAAAAATGAAAAAAAAATTCCTGCAAGGATAAATCCAACTCCAATTCCTAATACAAAAAATTTTCTCACCTATTTTCACCTCATCCTTTTTAACCCTAATACAAATTCAATTTCTCCCATACTTTTTCCCATTTTCTCTGCAATCTCATATATATCTAATCCTCTTTTATAATATTCTACTATTTCATCTTCATATCCTATTGTATTCCTAATCATTGGTTTTGTTTTTGGCTTTATTCTTAAAATTTTTTCTTCTGCATTTGATATATTTTTTAATTTTTCACTTAAATTTACTTCCGCTTCTAGTAATCTTCTATATAAAATATCCATATCTGTTATTAATTTTGTAGACTTAACTATTTTTTCATCTAAATTTAAATTTAATTCTGATATTGTCATTATTTTCTTATCTAAAGTATCTGTATTAAAATTAGCTGTTCTATTGAATTCCATTGTTAAATCTACTATTTGATTTTTTAAATCAAAAAATTCTAGCTCTAGTTCCCCTTTATTTATATTATTTTTAGTAGAATGATTTTTAATAACTTTTTTCTTTTTATTTCCAGTCAAAAAAATTGCAAGCAAAGAATATAAAGATATTACAATTCCTATTCCAATTAATATATTTGTCATAAAAATCCCCTCTTTTATGTATACTTACATTTTTTTAATTCGAATGGCTTAAAATTAGTTCTCTATTTACTTAAAAAATCGCATATTTCAAAAAAAAACGGTGGAGCTTATTTTCTGAATAAATTTATACTTTCCTAGTAAATAAAAAGAGCCATACACCGATATTTGCAGCATATCAATATACGGAAATTTGTTAAATAACTCAAGTAAAGCTACCCCATAACACCCAGAAAATGCGGGTTAGTGCTGCTTCCTTCCAGACCTGACACGGTTCCCCGTGTTTCTGCCGTATAGGACTCTACTATCAACATTACTATAACAACTCCTGCTATACCAACATACTTCTCGTATCGGACTTCACTCTCACTAAAGCGGGTTGTGAGTTACAGGGCACCGCTATCTCCCCAGCTAGTATGGCGAATATTATTATAACATTGATATTCATATTTGTCAACTAGTTGTATTCACTTTTTTCTCGCTTTTTAAGAGTTCTTATTATCTTTTATCTATAACTTTTTTTATTTTATAAAACTATATTATAAAAATCTAAATATATAATACTCAAAGAACACTTAAAAAAATTTATTTCATATTTTATTATAAAAGCACTTTAAATTATTGCACATTTTATAATAAAATATAAAGATTTAAGCTATCCTCACTATATAAGTTATGAAAAGGACAGGCTAAAAAGCCTGTCCTTCTTTTTTATTTCCCCCATGAAGGTTCTATATGTCCATATGTTTCATCTTTTCTTTTATATACTACATTTAGCTCTTCAGTTTCATGATTCATAAATGCATAAAAATCTTGGTTTAAGCTGTTCATTTGTAAAATTGCTTCTTCAATACTCATTGGTTTTGGTGAAATTAATCTACTTTTAATTATCATTTTGTCATCTTCTTTAGGTTCTAATTTACTAAAAATTTCTTTTATATTTTCTTGATGATGTTGTCTATTTTTTAGTTTTTCTTTATATTTTTTTATTTGAACCTCTAAAACATCTACAACTTCATCAATTGCAGCATATAAAATTTTATCACTTGATACAGCTTTTATTTTTGTACCATTAGCAAATAATAATACATCAGCAATATGTTTATCTCCTTCTGTTTTACTGTGTTCCACTGACAAAGTGATATCAATTTCTAAAATGTTTTCAAAATACTTTTTTATTCCTCCTATTTTTTTCTCTGCATAGTTTCTTATTGCATCTGTGATTTCTAAATGTCTACCACTTATGATAATTCTCATAAGTATCACTCCTTCCGTTTTTTAGTTTTAGATCTGCTATAATATCGTTCTAATTATATTATACTCATTTTTTTTTTATTTCCTCTTTTTTTTTTTATTTTTGATAACTTTTTTATCTTTTTTTTCGCACTACCTTCCTACCTCAATATATTTTTTGAAACTAAATTGCTTATATATTACTATAATATGAATTTAAACTTTTTTTTGATAAAATGGGGCTCCGGTTTGCCTATTAATTAGGCACCTCCTTTTCCGGAGTTCCTCTTTTTTTTATAACTTTATACATTTTTATTTCAATTTCATCTTTTGAATTATCATATTCTACTCTATCCATTATTTTATGTATTAAAAAGATCCCTCTACCATTATCTCCCAACTCTTCAACTTGTTCTGGATTTTTTAAAACCGCATGTTCATCCACTGTTTTTTGATTAACTCCATTTCCATTATATCTTATAATCAACATTACATCTTTTTCTGAGAGTTTAATTTCAAATTGAATTTTTTTATTTTTATCAAATTCAACCCCGTATTTCATTGCATTTGCAAGTGCCTCTCCTATAACTAATTCAATATAATATATTGTTTCAAAATCATAATTATATTTTTCTGATAATTTTCTAAATTCATACCTCATTTTTTGTATCTCTTCTAAGTTTGAATTCAAATAAAAAATATTTTCACAATACATACTAACCTCCTAATTGAAGCTTTCCTTTTTTTAATATATACTTTTTATTAGTTATATCTCCCAATTCTCGGCTATGAGTTACAACTACTATTGTTTGTTTTTTTTCAATATTAATTTTTTTTAGTAATTGGTATATATGTTCGCTTGTTTCATCATCCAAATTTCCTGTAGGTTCATCTGCCAAAATCAATGCTGGTTCATTTATTAACGATCTAGCTATTGCAACTCTTTGTTTTTCCCCGCCAGAAAGCTCTGATGATTTATGATTTAATCTATGTCCCATATCTACATCTATTAATAATTTCTTTGCCTCTGCCTCTACCTCTTCTTTAGATTTTTTTTTATTTATTAATGCTGGCAACATTACATTTTCTAATGCAGTAAATTCTGGTAGCAAATAATGAAATTGGAATATAAATCCTAACATTTTATTTCTTATTTCATCTCTATTTTTTTCTGTAAAATTGTTTATAATTTCTTTTCTATAATATACATTCCCTTCTGTTGGAACATCTAAGATTCCAATTATATTCAACAATGTACTTTTTCCAGAGCCTGATTTTCCCATTATTGATATAAAATCACCTTCTTCTACAGTTAGATTTAAATCATGTAAAACACCTACAGTAAATTTTTTATCTTTATATTCTTTCTTTATATTTTCTAATTTTAAAATTGAGTTACTCATATTTTAATGCCTCCACTGGTTTTAAATTTGCTGCTTTATATGCTGGAAAAATACTTGAGATCAATACAATTATAAATGTAGCTCCTGAAACAACAGCAAACTCTCTCCAAGATATATTAACTGGTAATTTATCTATATAATATATCTGAGATAAAAAAGATATTGAGTATGTTTTTAAAATATATAATATTATCCCAGAAATTACTATCCCTAAAATTATACCAACTACTCCTAAAATCAACCCTTCTAGTAAGAATATTTTCATAATATTGTCTTTACTATACCCAATTGCTCTTAATACCCCAATATCTTTAGTTTTTTCTCTTACCAATGTATTTAATATTACACCCACTACAAATCCTGATATTATTATTATCAAAGATAATACAAGTATCATAACCATCTTTTCTAATGATAAAGCTCTTAATAAATTTCTATTTTTTTCTGACCATGTTCTATATGCTAATCCCGTTTTATTAAATATTTCTTCTCCTATTTTTTTTGCAGCATATATATTTTTTATTTTCACCTCTAACGAAGTTGTTGTATCTCCAGAATCTGATAAAATTTGTACTGTCCTAAGAGGTATTATTACTAAAGAGGTATCAAAATCATAAAATCCAGATTGAAAAACTCCAACTATTGTTAAATTCAACTCTTTATTTTCTGAAGAAATAATTTTTACCTTATCTCCTAGTTTTGCTCCTAATGCATTAAAAAGTTCTTTCCCTACTATTATACTTGATAATTTATCAAACTTCAAGTGACCTTTTATTATTTTTTTATCAAAGTGAAGATTTTTTATAGCATCTTCTTCTGATATACCCTTTATGCTAATTCCAGAAACATAATTTCCAGAAACATCCTCATATTTTATTATCCCTTGTGTATCATATACTGCAGCTACACTTTTTACACCTTTTATAGAACTAATTTTTTTCTCCATCTCTGTATAATCTGATATAGAACTTTCTGAATTTGTAAGAGTTATATGAGCTGTCATAGATAATATATTTTTTATCATATTTTCATCAAGTCCACTGGCAATTCCAAGAGACACAAGTAAAACTATCATTCCTATTGCAATTCCTATTACAGAAATTATACTTTGCTTTTTTCTCTCTTTTATATGTTTTGTAGCTATAAATAATTCTACCATATATCCTCCTTTTATTTCTAATTTTTAAAGATTTTCTGAATAAATTTATACTTTCCTAGTAAAAAATAAAAAACAAAAGGCAAGCATAAAACTTGCCTAATCTCTTATTTTTTTCTCATATGTGGGAAAAATATTACATCTCTTATAGAAGAAGCATTAGTAAGCAACATAACTAATCTATCTATCCCTATCCCAAGTCCACCTGTTGGAGGCATTCCATATTCTAAAGCTTGCACAAAATCATCATCCATCATATGGGCTTCATCATCTCCGCCTTCTCTTTCAGATAATTGTGCCATAAATCTCTTTTTTTGTTCTATAGGATCATTTAACTCTGAATAAGCATTTCCTATTTCTCTTCCATACATAAATAATTCAAATCTATCTACAAACTCATCACTATCTTTTTTACTTTTAGATAAAGGTGATAACTCTTTTGGATATTCTGTTATAAATGTAGGCTGAATCAATTTTTTCTCTACTCTTTCTTCAAAAATTTCATTTAATATTTTAAAATATGACATCTTTTCTTCTATTTCTATTCCCAATTCTTCAGCCGCTTTTTTTGCTTCTTCTTGAGTTTTTATAACATTAAAATCAACGCCTGTATATTCCTTTACTGCATCTATCATTGTAATTCTTTTCCAAGCTTTTCCAAAATTTATTTCAACACCTTCATACTCTATAGATTCTTTTCCAAACATATCTTTCACTAAATTAGATACCATTTCTTCTGTCAAATTCATCATATCATTATAGTCAGCATACGCTTGATAAAGTTCCATCATTGTAAATTCTGGATTGTGTCTTGTAGACATTCCTTCATTTCTAAAATTTCTATTTATTTCAAAAACTCTTTCATATCCACCAACTACTAATCTTTTTAAATATAACTCTGGAGCTATTCTTAAATATAGTTCCATATCCAATGTATTATGATATGTTATAAATGGTTTTGCAGTTGCTCCACCTGCCACTGGATGTAACATTGGAGTTTCAACTTCTAAAAAGTTTCTTTTTTCTAAATATTTTCTAATATAATTTATTACTTTACTTCTAACTAAAAATGTTTCTTTTACTTCTCTATTCATTATTAAATCTACATATCTTTGTCTGTATCTTGTTTCTACATCTGTTAATCCATGAAATTTTTCAGGCAAAGGCCTCATGTTCTTTGAAAGCAATTCAAAATTTTGTATACGAATTGTTATCTCTCCTGTATGAGTTTTAAATAATATACCTTCAATACCTATAAAATCTCCAACAGCCATTTTTTTATAAATTTCGTAAGCATCTTCTCCTACTTCATCTTTTCTTATATAATATTGAATTTTACCTGTTGTATCTTCTACATGTCCAAAACTTGCTTTTCCTTGTCTTCTATACGCCATTATTCTTCCTGCTGTTTTTACAACAACTTCTTTTTCTTCTTCAAACATATCCATAATATCTATTATATTATTTTTTTTATCATACTTTCTACCATATGGCTCTAACCCCATCTCTTCTAACTCTTTTATTCTTTGCAATTTTAATTTCATAACTTGATTTAATTCTTTTCCTTGATTTGGCATTGCTTAATTCTCCTTTCTGTTGCTAAATTTTATTTTATAAATATTTGCTTTTACTTCCCATATTGTATTTGGAAATAAGTTTATTAATTTATCAAATTCACTTATACTTTTCTCATAATTTCCCTCTTCATAATATATAACAGCTATATTATATAATTCTTCTGGAGCTTTTATTTCCCCTTTTAAAATTATATTTTTATTAAAATATTTTAAACTTGCCACATAATCTTTCTTCAAAAAATTTAATTGCCCTAAATCAAAGTATATTTTTTTTAATAACTCTTCTTTTGGAACTTCTAACAAAATCTTATTATAATAAATTTTGGCTAATGATAAATTATATTTTTTTAATGATTTTTTCGCTTTTTTATAATACTCTTTTAATTTTATATCTTTTTTATAATTATCAATTTCAGACAAAATATCCTTTTTTTCATCATCAGGAATATTCTCTATTATATTTTTAATTTTATTTATTTCTCCATTTTTCAAATAAATATTAGATAACTTATACAAATTAGATTTTTTATAATAAACTATAGATTTTTTTTCATCTATAGTTAAATAATAATCTCCTAAAATCTCCGCAATAGATTTATCTAAAAAAATATTATAATAACCTTCTAATATTTCTATCCCCTTTTTTTTATCTATATTATTATTCAAATAATATAGTCCTAATTCTTTTTTATATCTTTCATCAAAAAATATTAATTTTTTTAATGAATATCCCTCAATATTAATATCACCTATTTTAAGACTGCTGTTATATAAATTTTTTAAAAAATAATACTCATCTTCATAGCTTAATTTAAAATTCTCTAAAATAAACAAGCTATATTTTTCCAAAATATTATATTCTTCTTTTTCATTTGATAATTTCACTATATCTTCTGCTTCTTTTTTTAAATTAATATTATTTGGAAAATTATTTTTTGTTTTTTCAAATATCTTAATTGTTAAATTTAGTTTTTTTTCTTTATATCCATTTTCAAATTCTTCCAACAAATTTTTTTCATCATAAACTGGGTTAGCTACAACTGTTTTAATCTTATAGTTATTCAAATCATCATTACTTTTTATCTTATATTCCCCTGCAATATCCAAATTTATATTTAATTTGGTTTTTTTTAAATTAAATTGCAAATTTGAAAAAATCGGTTTTTTTATTAAAGACCAATCTCTTTCTTCATTATTTTGATTATGTATAATCAATCTATCTCCAACAGTTATAGGGTTTTCTATTATTATATCATCTGCTACATTTTTTTTCTCTTCTGAAAATGAAATCGAATATATTAATAACATAAATATGATAAATAATCTTATTCTTTTTATTTTATTCATATTACCACCTATCTTGGCTCTATTATATAGTTGCCATCATTTTTTTTGCTTTTTTCAAATTCTTCTTTAAAAATTTTATTTCCAATTTGTTTTGCTACATACATATTGTCTGCAAATATTTCTATCTCTTTATAAAATATATTCATTGGTATATATATTTTTACAACATATTTCATTAGTTCACCTCTTTTATCAATACTTTTATTTTGTTTATTAAATTTTCATTTTCATAAATGTGATATTCAAATTCTAACATTTCATCTTGAATTAAAATATCTTTTGTTTCTAATAAAAACTCTTTATTTAAATAATCTGTCTTATATAAAAATTTTGTTTTCTTATTTTTTTCAATTAATTGATTACTATTAATTTTACCTTTCCTTTTAATTTGGATTTTTTTATTTTTTATTACATAAATAATATTACTTCCAAATTCATCTTTATATTCATATTTTATCCCTTTATCAAACTTCTGTTTTTTTGTATCAAAAACTTTATCAAAATTATTCCCATCTCCATCAAAGGTCTTTATTCTTAATTCCATTCTACACCTCAAATTAAAAAATAACAGGCGTTAGCCTGTGTAATTGGTGCGCTTGAGAGGATTTGAACCTCCGGCTAACGGTTTAGGAAACCGCTGCTCTATCCCCTGAGCTACAAGCGCGTTCTATTAAAAAAATCTGATTCTCTATATTATTTAATCACTCTCATCAATTAATGTATCAATATATGAATTCAAATCCTCTTCTTCTACTTCATCTATCTCTTTACTTTCATAGTCTTCTTCGTAGCTTTCCTCATTATTACCAGAAATCACTTCTTCATCTGAATACTCATCTTCCCAAAAATTGACTTCTTCTATAGTTCCATAATATTCCTCTTCCCAATAACTTATTAATTTCTCTTTTTCTTCTTCATCTTCAATATATTTAACCTCTTCTTCTTCATCCATATATTCAAAAACTATTTTTTCACTCTCATCTGTTTCTCCAATAATATATTCTTTTCCTCTAATAAATATATCTCCTACAATTGTAATTTCAATTTCTTCCTCTTCTATTGTATAGCTGAAGCTTTCCCCAACTGCGTACATCTTATCACCCTCATTTATGATATTTTGAATTATTCAATATTGAAAACCATCTGTATAATTGTTCAAAAAAAATCAATCTCATTAATTGATGTGGAAATGTAAAGTCAGAAAATTTAAGTCTTAAATCCACTCTTTTTTTAACTTCTTCTGAAACCCCGTATGATCCACCTATAATAAAATTAATTGTATCATTTCCTTGAATTTGTAATTTTTCTATTTTTTTAGAAAAATTTTCTGAATCAAACATTTTCCCATCTAAATCTAAAAGAACTGTATATCCTCTTAATTTATTTAATATTTCTACGATTTTTTTACCTTCATTTATTTTTACTAAATTACGGTTTTGGTCATTTCCAATATCTTTTATTTCATAAATTTTTGTTTTCACATAAAGCTTTAATCTCTTTTCATACTCTAAAATTCCATCTTTCAAATATTTTTCTTTTATTTTCCCAACGCAAATTAAATTTATATTCATATTGCCTCCAAAGCCTGAATATTATAGCATTTCTTCTTTCAAAAATCAACTTTTTTTTATCAATTCCAATATCTTTTGACTATTAACAGGCTTTAATAAATAGTTCATTGCTCCTGCTTTTATCGCCTCATACACTTTTTTACTATCTTTTAAAGAACTAAGCATTATTACTTTTGCATCTTTATCTATTTTTTTTATTTTTTGCAATGCTTCTATCCCATTCATCCCAGGCATTTCAATATCCATAGTTACAAAATCAGGATTAAATGCTTGATACATTTGTACTCCTTCACTTCCATTTGTAGCTATCCCTACAATATCACAATCTTTCATAAGAATTTGTTTAAGGCTCGCTCTTACAATTTTAGAATCATCAACTATCAATACAGTTGGTTTTCCTGTTAATTTCACTCCATAATCTTCTTCTAATTTATTTGTCTTTTTTTCTTCTCTTTTCCCTAATCCAGAAACTGAAGGAGTTCTTAATTCTATCCCAAATGGTACTTTATAAGGTTTTACCCTTACTGCCTCTCTTCTATCTTTTTTATCTTTTTTCTTTTCTTCATCTGTCATTGTTTTTCTTTCCACTTCTATCTCTTTTAAAACTTTTCTAAGTATTATAGTTTGCTCCTCTAGTTTATCTTTTATAGCATTAAGTTTTTTAGCTTTTAAATCTCCATTTAATTTATTAATAAATGGAGCTGCTCCCTCATAATCTCCTAATTCCATATTGATAACTGCTATCAAATATAACAAAACTGTACTTATAGAAAATTCATCTATTTCATTATAAGCATTCATATATGTATCCAATGCTTTTTTTAATGCAGTCCTATAAAAATCTATCTCTTTTAATTCTTTTGAATACCAAGCAGTTCTAATATAACATTTACCTAACTTCAAATAATCAATAGGGTTTTCTTTTGAATATATATACGCTGCTAAAACATATGTCATTCTTGCTAATTCATTATTTTTATATATTACATTAAAATCTGTATTTTTCCCTAATTTTTGCAACTCTTCTTTAAAGTCTATCCCCAATTTATGACGTCTTTTATTTCCTTTATCTATAAAATCTTTATGAAATCCTGCATAATAACAATGTGGGCACACATCTATTTCATAAGACATAGGATTCATTGTTTCAGTTTGATATATAGCTACAAGATACGCTTCAGTTCCTATGGGAGTTGTCTCTTTTATTTTAGTTTTAGTTTTGGTAGATTTAAAATTATGACCACAAGCAGGGCAAGTTAAATCTATCTCGTAAAAAATTTTTTCATCCATAATAATCTCCTACTTTCTTCTAAATTTTCTTTCCAACTCATCAAAAGATATGTTTATTATAATTGGTCTTCCATGTGGACAAGTATATTTTCCTATTTTATGCAATTTATCTACCAACTCATACATAGCTTCTCTTGTTAATATTTGTCCTGCTTTTATCGCTCCTTTACAAGACATAGAAATAATTATTTTTTCTCTAATATCTTTTACTCCGCTATTTTCCATTAATGATTTTAATATCTCAAAAAATATATTTTGAAAACTTTCTCTAAATTCAAATTCTGGAACATTTCTTATTAGAATTTCATTTTCTCCAAATTCTTCAATTTCAAATCCTATTTTTTTGAAATTCTCTAAATTTTCAAAAATCGCTTCCTTTTCTTTTATATTGACCTCTACTGAAATTGGAACTAGTAGTTCTCTAGAATATAATTTATTATTATAAAACTTTTCTTTTAGCTCCTCATATAAAATTCTTTCATGAACAATATGTTGATCATATATTGATAATTTATTATCTTTTTCTATTAATATATACATATTATTTAATTGTCCTAACAATTTATAATTTCTCTCTAGTTTATTATATTCTTTTTCCGGCTCTTTTACTCCATAAAAGCCTTCTTTTTTTTGAGTATTCTCTTCATAATTTTTATAAGACTTTTCTATATTAACTCTATCAATAATCTTTCCCTTTAAATCAATTTTATTATCTACACTTTTTTCAATTAATACATTTTCCCTCATTTCATTTCTAGCTAAAGAATTAAATAATTTATTTTCTTCAAATTTTGGGACTTCATATCTATTATCATTATAACTATTTTTACTAGGTTCATTACTTTTTTCTAAATCACTCTCTTTATACTCTGCACTATCATTTCTCTCTTCATTATTAAATATAACATTTGGAAGCATCTCTTCTTCATTTGTACCTATCGCTTCCTCAACTGCTGTTTTTATATCTTTAAAAACCTCTTTTTCATTTTCAAATTTCACTATTTTTTTTGAAGGGTGTATATTAACATCTATTTTATTAGGACTAATCTCATAAAAAATTATTGCTACTGGAAATTTTCCTTTTATTAATTTTGTATAATATCCTTCTAAAACAGCTTTTTCTACCAATAATGATTTCGCATATCTTTTGTTAAAAAATGTAAAAATATAACTTTTACTATTTTTTAATATATCCATATTCCCTAAATAACCATATTTAAATTTTTTTAAATTTTTCAAAATATTTTTTCCTAATAATTCTAATATTGTGTTTTCTATTCCATTCCCAGTAGTAAATAATACTCTTTTTTCATCAATATGTAGTTCAAAAGATACATTATAATTAGATAATGCTTCTTTAAACGCAACATCTTTTATTTTTCCATATTCTGTTTGTTTACTTTTCAGAAATTTTAATCTTACTGGTGTATTATAAAAAAGATCCTTAACTTCTATTTCTGTTCCCATATTTTTAGAAACTTCTTTGCTATTTCTGATTTTTCCACCATATATACTTATTTCATTACCTACTTTTTCAGTTCCAATTTTCGATGATATTTTTAATTTTGATACTGCTGCAATACTTGCAAGAGCTTCCCCTCTAAATCCATATGTAGATAAATTAAAAATATCATCTTTATTTGATATTTTACTAGTTGCATGTCTTTCTATACATAAAAACAGATCATTTTTTGTCATGCCTATACCATTATCTACTATTTTTACATATCTACCACTGTTTTTTATATATATTTTTATAGAAGTAGCTTTTGCATCTAAACTATTTTCTATAAATTCTTTTATCATTGCTGCTGGATTTTCTACTACTTCTCCTGCGGCGATTATATTTGATACTGATTCATCAAGTATTTTTATTTTATTCTCCATTTTATTCTCCTAATAAGTACTTTAAAAAAATTAATAAGTCTTTTTTTGAAAAAATATAAACATATTTACAAATTTACTTTTTTAATCTACCTAATTTCTATTCTTTTATAATTATACATTACCATATTATTTTTCAGAATTCAAGCAAAATTTACTCTTAAACTATCCCTAATCCTTCCAATATATTTCCAATTATATCCTTCAAAATTGGAATTACTTCTATATTATTAAGAGCTATGCCTTCGCCCAATATATCTTTCAATTCTTGAGTTGTTAATTTTTCTTTGCTATTTTCATTTTCAAACATAAATTCCCACTCTATATTTACATTTGCTGTTATTAATCCTACAATTGTTCCGCTTATATCTCCCAATGGAAGTATATCTATATTATCAGTTTTAAACATTGCTTTTAATTCTGTCCCTACACCTTTTTCTGATTTAAAGGATACTGCTCCTCCAGTTATTTCTGTATTCTGTTTTAATAATGGTAATCCTAATCCAACTTTTCTTATTTTTTTGTCCCTACTTGTATAAAATGGATCAAATATATGATCCATTTTTTCTTTTTCAATTCCTTCACCATTATCTTTTATATAGAATATAAATTCTTTTTTTTCTTTATCTAATTTAATTTTTAATATTATATCTTTTGAATTTGCTTTTATCGAATTATATGATATATCATATATATGATCTGCAATTGTTCTCATCTTCTACTCCTTTTATCTTAATTTTACCATAAACTTAAATCCTTAAAAAAAATATTTATCTTACTATATTTATCTCCCCTTTATTTATCGCTTTAAAAATATCATCTATATCTATATCTAATTTCTCAAATTCAAAATACATTTTTGCTTTTTCTATTGTATTTACAAAATGAGAATCAGAAGATGAGAAAATTGGATACTTTATATCCAATTTATTCACAAGTACATCTATTTTCTTTTTCATATATATTTCAATCCCATCAAATTTTAATTCTGGTATATACCCCAAATTTGATATAATACTATTACTTCTGTCTATATGAGCAGGAACTGCTAATCCGTTATTATTTTTTATTAATTTAACAACATCTTCTATCCCTAAATCTACAGAACCACTTAAAAATTCTTCTGCTTTTTCAACATATTCATCCTCTTTATCTAAAATTAATTGATATCCATATATATCTTCTCTATTTTTAATTTTCGGCAAATGATTATATATCACTTTTGTTACATTCTCTAAATCCTCTAAACATTTAAAATAACCTAAAGTATGAATTCCTTCTACAGTTTCAATTTCTATTCCAGGAATAAAAATCAATCCTTTTTCATTAGCACGCATTTTAAAAACTTTAGAATTTTTATTTGAATTATGATCTGTAATAGAAAATATTTTTATGTCATTTTCTATTAGTTTATCTATAATATTATTGGTTGTCATCAATAAGTCTGCACAAGGAGATAATACAGAATGAATATGTAAATCTGCATAAAATTTCATCCTTTTATTCCTAACTCAAATAACTTCCCTACAACATCAAAACTATCTTTATTTGTTTCAAATACAGATATTGACTCCTCTTTGGCCTTTTTCAAAAATTCATCATTTGCTTTGTGTCCCTCTGTAATAATTACAGCTTTTAAATCTAACATTGAAGCTACCGCTACCACATTCATATTATTATGAACTGTTACCCAGATACTTCCTTCTTTTGCTTTTCCCATTACTTCACTTAATAGATCACAGCAATATCCATTTTTTATGTTAACATCTTCACATAAAAATTTAGAATTTAAACCTATTTTTTCTGATATCTCACTTAATTTTGGCATTTTTTACCCCTTTCCTAATATCATTTAGTATATATATCCATTCCTCTAAAAAAGCATCATCAAATTCAACCAACTCTAAATCAACAGCTTCTATCTTTTCTTTTAACAAATTTAATCTTATATTTACAAATTCATCTTCTATTTTTTCATTTAATGTATTAATATTATCTTTTAGCATATCAAATAATTCAATATCTTTTCCATCTTTTATTTTCATGATAATTATTCCTATATTTTTTATATATTCATCCAACTTACCACTATCTTGTTTTATAGTCGTATATTCTGTAATTATATTTTTTATTTGTTGTTTCCTCACCTCTTCTAAAAAATCTACATTTCCATAATATACTTTTTTAATAGCATTTTCCAACTCATCCTTTAGAAATGGTTTTACTAATAAAGCTTTTGCTCCTCTTACAGCTGCTTGAATTTTTATATTTTCATCTACAGATGATGTCATTATAATAATTTTAGATTCTCTATTATCTGATTTCAAATTATTTATATCGTCCATCATTTCAAACCCATTTTTATTTGGCATTTTTACATCTATAAGGATTACTTCTGGTCTATTTTTTTTATATTCTTCTAACCCTTCTACACCATCTGAAGCTAAATAGATATTTTCAACTTCTAAGTCTTTTAACATTTTTGGCAAAATTTCTCTAATGACTTTTGAATCATCCACTATTAATATAGAATTTATTTTTTCCATTAGCTCCCCCTTCTGATAAATAGAAACTTTTTTGTTCTACTCTTCCCTTTGTTAAAGGTGAGGTTAGGCAATATCTTTAGCTTCCCAATATTACTTTATATTCACAAGCTCTTAAAGAAAATAGAACAGTTACCTGCTCTATTTTATAAGTTTATTTATATAGTTTAACAATTCTTCTATTTCTATATCTTCTTTTTCTCCTGTTTTTCTATTTACAACCTCTACTTTTCCAGTTGCAATTCCTTTCCCAACTATAACTTTCACAGGAAATCCAATAAGGTCTGCATCTTTAAATTTAAATCCAGCTCTTTCTTTTCTATCATCAATTGCAACTTCTATTCCGTTCTCTTTTAAATTATTATAAAGTTTTTCTGCTACTTCAACTTGTTCTTTATCTTTCATATTTACTGGTATTACATCTACAATATATGGTGCAATTGATATTGGCCATATTATTCCACTTTCATCATAATTTTGCTCTACTGCTGCTGCCATTGTTCTTGATACACCTATTCCATAACACCCCATTAACATTGGTTGTTGTCTTCCATTTTCATTTATAAAATTACATTTTAATGCTTCACTATATTTAGTCCCTAATTTAAATATTTGCCCAACCTCTATTCCTCTTGCACTGTTTAATACTCCATCACTACATCTTGGACATTTTTCTCCTAATTTTACAATTCTAATATCTGCAAAAGTTTCTACGCTATAATCTTTATTATGGTTTGTATTAATATAATGGTTATCTATATCATTTCCGCCAGTTACATAATTTTTCATATTTTTTATTGTTTCGTCTGCTATTATTTTTAATTTAACTCCTACAGGTCCAAGAAATCCTTTGTGTAAATTTAATTTTTCTATTTCAGCATCGTTTGCTAATGTAACTTCTGATACTTTTAATAAATTCTTTAATTTAACTTCATTTACTTCATAATCTCCTCTAATTAACACCATATAAAATTCTTCTTCTGTTTTAAATATCATAGCTTTTACTGTATTGATTTTCTCCACTCCTAAAAATTCTGCTACTTCTTCAATTGATTTTTTATTTGGAGTTTCTACTTTTTCTAACTCTTTTAACTCTTCGCTATTTTCTTTTGCTACAAATTTACTTTCTGCTTTTTCTATATTTGCTGCATATTCACATTTATCACAATACAAAACTTCATCTTCTCCAGAATCAGCTAATACCATTATTTCATGAGTTGTATCTCCACCAATATTTCCTGAATCAGCTTCAACTGCTCTAAATGTCAAGCCACATCTTGAAAAGATATTGTTATATGCTTCATGCATATTTTGATACTCTTTTTCTAATGAGTCTTCATCAGTATGGAAACTATATCCATCTTTCATAAAAAATTCTCTTCCACGCATAAGACCAAATCTTGGTCTTCTTTCATCTCTATATTTTAATTGAATTTGATATAAATTAATAGGCAACTCTTTATATGATTTCACTTCTCTTCTAACAATATCGGTAACAACTTCTTCATGAGTAGGCCCTAATACAAAATTTCTATTATGTCTATCTGTCATTCTCATCATTTCGTCACCCATTTTATCCCAACGACCTGACTCCTGCCATAATTCTGCTGGTTGCAATACTGGCATTAATATCTCTTGAGCTCCTGCTTTATCTAGTTCCTCTCTTACTATTCCTTCTATTTTTCTTAAAACTCTATACCCTAACGGCATATATGAATATATCCCACTTGCAAGTTTTTTTATCATTCCTGCTCTTAATAAAAGTTTATGACTAATTACTTCTGCTTCTTTTGGTGTTTCTTTTAATGTATGTACAAATAATTTTGAAAATCTCATTTCATTCATCCTTCCTTTGATTTATTTCTTTATTTTTTTATTTTCTTACATATAATAATATCAAAATTCATATCTAAAGTCAACGAAATAAAAGACTATAAAAAAATCTATAAATCTTAACTTTCCAAACATATTTTCGAGTTTCAGATATTTTTTTCCACTGTTCATTTTCTATCCTAGAAATTCCAGCATTATAAGCTGCTAAAATCTTCTCAAAATCTCCATTTAAATTTTCATATAAATATTTATAATAAATTACACCTATTTCTATGTTCGTTTTATATTTATACAAATCATTAATATCAAACTTAATTCCTCTTTTTTTAGCTATCCATTTTGCTGTAGATGGCATAAGTTGCATCATACCAACTGCTCCTTTTGAAGATATTGCAGTTTCTCTAAAATTACTTTCAGCTTTTATTAAAGCTAATATAGATATTCTTTCTACATTATATTTCTCAGAAATTTCAGTAACATAATTTATATATTTAACTGGAAATTTTAATTTTGAATATAATACTCCTAAGCTCAAAATTAAAACTAATAATAAACTAATAATAAAAAATTTTTTCATATTTAATCTCCAAAATTAAAATTATTTTGCCTCAATGCCTCGTATAATATTATAGCTGCTGTATTCGATAAATTCAGTGATCTTCCAATTGGAAGCATTGGAACTGTTATACAATTATTTTTATTTTTTTCTAAAATATCTTCTGGAATCCCTTTTGATTCTTTTCCAAAAACTATAAAATCATTACTATTATATTTAACATCACAATATTTTTGTTCTGTTTTTGTAGTTGCAAAATAAAAATTAGAATTTGGATATTTTGCTATCAATTCATCTAACGAATCATGTATAGATAATTTTACATTTTTCCAATAATCTAATCCTGCTCTTTTTATATGCTTGTCGTCAATAGAAAAACCTAATGGTTTTATTAAATGCAAATTCGTATTTGTAAGCACACAACTTCTCCCTATATTTCCTGTATTATATGGTATTTCTGGTTCTAATAAAACTATATTCAATTCTCCTTCACCCTTTCCTTTAAAATTTTTACTATCTTTTCTACATCATCCTCTTTATTAAACAGTTCTTCTGTTTTACAATTTATACGTTTTACTATCTTATCATATTTATATTCTATATTATATTTTTCTAAAAGCTCTTTAGCTAATTCACTTAATAAATGTGCATAGATTTTTTTTACATTCATCTTTATAATGAATGCTGCTGCTGCCTTCCCAATAATTTTATCTTCTATTTCAATTTCCTCTGTGTTCAAATTAAATTTTTCTATAAAAATTTCTGCATCAAATAAAGGATATATCCATTTTTTTCTACTTCTAAAAATAATTTCATTATTTTTTAAAATTCTCATTGTGTCTTGCAAAATCTCACTTCCTTTCTATATATTATTATTCAAATATTAAAAGTTATAATTCAACTTTTAAAAGTATCAATAACTAATACCATCCCAAAAAAACCAGCAATCACAAATCCTGAAATACCTAATATTGAATACCCATGTATACTAAAGCCTGTACGACTTTGTATCAGCATAGATGACCCAATAATAATAGCCGCTATAATTATACTTGTAGATAACTTATTTATTGTTTTATCAATTGTCGCATTAAACTCTTTAACATCTTTTGATTTTATTTCTATTCCTATTTTATCTTTTTTTAATTTTTCAAATAAAACTCCCATATTAATTGGAAATCCCTCAAAAAAATTATCATAATTTTTAATTGACTTCAACATCTTTTTCCCAACTCTTTCTGGAGATAATTTTCTAATTAATAACTTTTTTACAAAAGGTTTGGCCACTTCAATCATATCAAAATCAGGATAAAGAGCTCTTCCTATTCCATCTATCGTCATTAAAGTTTTTCCCATAAGAAAAAAATCTGCTGGAACATATATTTTATACTTAATAACTATATTTGACATTTCATATATTAATTTACCAATATTTATATTTTTTAATGACGTGTTATAATACTTTTCCAAAAGCTCTCTCATTTCACTTTTTAGAGCTCTCTCATTTAAATCATCAGGTAATGTATCAAAATTTTTAAAAGCATTTAATATTTTCACTATATCTTTTAATACAATTCCTTCTAAAATTTCTGCCATATTTTCTTGAGCTTCTTCGTCTAAAGTCCCTACCATTCCATAATCAATAAAAACTATTGTATCTTTTCCAACTAAAAAAATATTTCCTGGATGAGGATCAGCATGAAAAAATCCATCTTCTAAAATTTGTTTTAAAAATATATTCGCACCTAATTTAGCTAAAAATTCTCCATTTTCTAAATTTCCATCTAAAACATCATATAATTTTTTCCCTTTTACAAATTCCATTACTAATATATCTTCGTTAGTATAATCCCAATATATCTTAGGAACTTTAAAATTTTTAAATTTTTTAAAATTCATTCTTATTATATCATTATTTTTTCCCTCAAGAGTAAAATCCATCTCTTTTTTTATACTTTTTGAAAATTCATTTACTAATTTTACAGGATTATAATATGCTAATTCAGGAATTTTCTTTTCAATAATTACTGCTATATTATATAAAATTGATATATCTAGCTCCACTATATGGTCTGTATCTGGTTTTTTTACTTTTATTACTACTTCTGTGCCATCATTTAACAATGCTTTATGCACTTGTCCAATAGAAGCTGACCCCAACACCTCTTTTTCTACTTTTTTAAATACCTTTTTATAATCTTCGCCATAATTCAGATTTAATATCTCTTCAATTTCGCCAAATTCTATCGGTTCTATTTTATCTTGTAATTCTTTTAATTGTTCTATATAATCCATTGGTATTAAATCAGGTCTTGTGCTTAAAATCTGTCCAAATTTTATAAAAGTAGGTCCAAGTTCTTCAAAAGCCAGCTTTAATCTTTCTGCCCCTTTTAATTTTTGTTCTTTACCTTCTTTACTTTTGATTTTTAAAATTTTCTTTCCAGATTCAATATAATATTCCACATTTAATTTTTCTACAACATGCCCAAATCCATATTTAAACAATACACTTAAAATATGTCTATACCTTCTAAAATATTCTACTTTTCTCCTTAATCCAATCATATAGAACACTCCCTTATTTTAACAATTTTCTATATTCTTGTGCTGTCATTTTACTACTTTTTATTTTTGGAATTTTGTTATTGCTCTTAACTGATTCCATTCTACTATTTTTACTGTTAATATGAACTATTGCAATTGCTAATGCATCTGCAGCATCATCAGGTTTAGGAATTTCTCTTAATCCTAATAACTTTTTTACAATTTCTTGAATTTGCTTTTTGTCAGCTCTTCCATAGCCACAGACACCCATTTTAACTTGCAACGGCGTGTATCCATAACTTTCTATATTATTTCTTTCGCAACACAAGACAATTACTCCACGTGCTTGCCCAACGCTAATAACTGTTTTACTGTTTTTAAAATAAAATAGTTCTTCTATTGCTATTGAATCAGGTTTATATAATTTTATTATTGTCTCCAATTCATCATAAATTTTATTTAATCTCTTTGGCATTTCGTCATCTTTAGATGTAAAAATACATCCATAATCTAATACTTTAAATTTATTATTTTCAAATTCTATTACTCCATATCCAACTATTGCAGTTCCTGGATCTATTCCTAAAACTATCATTTAATAGTTCATCCTAGAAATAAGTATTATTGAGCTTCTAGCTTTTACTTTATAAGTTTTAGCTTTTATCTCTTTAGGGTTATCTAAAAAATCTTCTCCCATTTTTTTTGAACTGTCTACAACTAAATACCATTTCGTGTTTTTCATCTTAGGAATTTCAAACTCTATATCTTCCCAATAAGAATTTAATGCTACATAGATATTGTTATCATTTTCAATTTCTCCTGAAAAATCTTTGCCACTTATCATAAAAGCTAACGAATGAGATTCATTAGACCAATCAGGTTCATTTAATTTTGCTCCATGCCATGTTATATCGGGAATATCATCTCCTGAAAAATCTTTGCCTTTAAAAAAAGCTTCCCTTTTAAAAGATGGATGATTTTTCCTAAATTCTATCATTTTTTTAAAAAATCTATAAACATCTTTAAATTCTTCTTTTTTATCCCAATCAAGCCATGTCATTTTATTATCTTGACAATAAGCATTATTGTTTCCATTCTGAGTTCTGCAAAACTCATCTCCCATTAATAGCATTGGAATTCCTTGTGATACAGTCATTATAACTACGAAATTTTTAATTTGTTGTTTTCTTAATTTTATAATTTTTTTATCCTTTGTTTCCCCTTCTACTCCATGATTCCAGCTGTTATTATCATTTGCTCCATCTCTGTTTTCTTCACCATTATTTAAATTATGTTTCTCATTATATGAAACTAAATCCCACATAGTAAATCCATCATGTGCTGTAATAAAATTTATGCTATGATATGGCTTTCTACCATATTTTTCAAACAGATCAGGACTCCCAACTATTCTTGTGGCTAAATCTCCCACTTGTCCATTTTCTCCTTTGATAAATTTTCTTACAGTATCTCTAAATTTACCATTCCATTCTGCCCAACCTACTGGGAATTCTCCAACATAATATCCACCAGCTGCATCCCAACCTTCAGCTATTAATTTGCTCCCAGAAATTATAGGGTCATCTGCGATATCTTTTAATAATGATAGGTCTCCTATCCATTCTCCGTTAGCACCTCTTCCCAAAATAGCTGCTAAATCAAATCTAAATCCATCTACATGCATTTCTGTAACCCAATATCTCAAACTATCTATAACCATCTCTTTTACTACAGCATGACTACAATTTAATGTATTCCCTGTACCTGAATAATTAGAATAATATCTTTTATTATCCTCCAAAACATAGTATACATTATTATCTATTCCTTTGAATGAAATAGTTGGTCCAAACTCATTTCCTTCTCCAGTATGATTGTATACCACATCCAAAATAACTTCTAAACCAGCTTTATGAACAGCTTTTACAAAATCTTTAAATTGAAACACTTGCTCTCCTAATTTTAATCCATAACTATAATTTCCTGTTACAGCAAAAAAGTTTAATGGGTTATATCCCCAAATATCCTTTAATCTTTCTCCTGTTTTAGGATCAGTATTTATTATAGAATTCACGCTAAATTCAAAAATTGGTAACAACTCTATTGCCGTTACTCCCAAATCTTTTAGATATGAAAGTTTTTCTACAATCCCATCAAAAGTTCCTCTATTTTTCACTTTAGAATTTTTATTCATGGTAAATAATCTAACGTGCATCTCATAAATTATTGTTTCTTTTAAAGGAATTCTAGGATGAATATCATTTTCCCAATTATATATTGAGTCTTCTACTATTACGCTTTTCACTTGTGAATATTTAGAATCTAAATTTGAGAAACTTAAATCCCTCCTTCTATTTTCTTTTTCATAGCCATATATACATTCCAAATTACAATCTATAGTTCCAGCTATTGACTTAGCATATGGATCAATTAACAATTTATTAGCATTAAATCTTTGCCCTTCCTTAGGTAGATAAACTCCTCCTACTCTCCACCCATAAAACATTCCATGAAATACATCTTCTACAAAAATATGCCATATATCTCCAGTTTTATTTATATTTTTATCTAACTCTATTTTAAATAGAGGCTCTTCTGAATAGAACTCCTCATAAATTTCTAAAGTAACAGATATTGCATTTCTTGAAAATATTGCAAAATTTGTTCCAAATCCCTCTACAGTAGATCCTAATATAGGTTTCCCTTTTTTAGTTTTCGCCATTATTTCCCATCCCCTCAATAATACTTTCATTTTTTTCTTTTTCTTCTTTCAATTCATTTTCGACTATTTTTAATTTATATTTTAATTTTTCATTATTGCTTTTACAATTTTTTATTTGTGCTCTTTGATTTTCGACTATTTTTTGCAATTCCTGTACTTTTATCTTTTCTAAAACTACTTTTTTTTCAACATTTTTATATTTGCTACCTATTTTTTTCCTTTTTTCTCTTTCTCGTTTATATTTTTCAAATGTAATTTTTTCATCAATTTTTAAAATTAATTTTAAAAAATTTTTCCCTGTTTTTTTCATTATATTATATACTTTGTTTAAAATTAATTCTCTCATTTTTATCACCTCAACAATATTATCTTTAAAAATTTTCTTTATTTACTAGGAAAACATAAATTTATTCAGAAAATAAGCTGCACTGTTTTTTTTAATATACAATTTTTCAGATGAAGCGTAGCTTATTTTTTATTAATTTACTTTTCAAAAAATATAAAAAAAAGGGTGACAAGATTAATCTTGTCACCCCAAGTCTTACGCTACTTCCAGTAAGACCTAATGAAGTTGTAAAATTATTATACAACATTTTTACTAGTGTGTCAAGTTCTTTTTCTATTTAAGATTACTTTTTTTGCCTTAAATCAGTTGGATTTTTCAAATCTCTTTAATATCTCATCGAATTTCCCATTCTTTCTAATTTTTTTTAATCCAGCATTAAAATCTTTAACCATTCTTTCTGAATCTTTATTTTTTTTAGTAAAAAGTAAATAGAATGAATCACTAGATAATTCACCTATTTTATTTTTATATCTATTATTCTTTAATCCTCTCATATAATATTTAAAAACTCTATTTTCAGCAGCTATTACATCTACTATACCAGCTGTATATATTTTTATTAGATTTTTCGGCATAGAAACTTTCATCTTTTTTAAATTACTTTTTTCAAACTCTTCTGTATAAAAGTACCCTGAAACAACACCTATTTTATATCCTTTTAAATCTTTTAAAGTATTATATTTTATATTTTTATAACTAAAAAAACTAACAGTTATATCTATTATTTTATCAGTAAACAGATAATCTTCTCCCCGTTTTGCACTATAATATCCTCCTAAAACAGCATCATATATGCCTTTTTTCACTAAAGCCAAAGCTCTCTTCCACGGCATAAATTTTATTTCGCAACCGTACCCTTCTTCTTTTAATGCTTCTTTTACTATTTCGCTTAAAATCCCTTGATTCTTTAAAGAGCTTCCATGATATGGTGCCCATTCATCTGTTGCAAATACGATTGTTTTTTCTGAAAAAGAATTAGTAAATAGAATTATAAAGCTAAATAATATTATTATTTTTTTCATATTACACCTCCACTCTTTTATATGCAGCGTATAATTTTTATAATAAATTTAAATTCTATTTAATTATACTTTATTAATGAAGGAAAATCAAAATTTTATTTTTAAACAATATTACTTTTTTAGCCTTAAATCAGTTAGATTTTTCAAATCTCTTTAATATCTCGTCGAATTTCCCATTTTTTCTAATTTTTTTTAATCCAGCATTAAAATCTTTAACCATTTTTTCTGAATCTTTATTTTTTTTAGTAAAAAGTAAATGTAATGAATTAGTAGATAATTCACCTATTTTATTTTTATATCTATTATTCTTTAATCCTCTCATATAATATTTAAAAACTCTATTTTCAACAGCTATTACATCTACTATACCAGCTTTATATATTTTTATTAGATTTTTCGCCATAGAAACTTTTATCTTTTTTAAATTACTTTTCTCAAACTCTTCTGTATAAAAGTACCCTGAAACAACACCTATCTTATATCCTTTTAAATCTTTTAAAGTATTATATTTTATATTTTTATAACTAAAAAAACTAACAGTTACATCTAGTATTTTATCAGTAAACAGATAATCTTCTTCACGTTTTACACTATAATATCCTCCTAAAACAGCATCATATATACCTTCTTTTACTAAAGCCAAAACTCTCTTCCACGGCATAAATTTTATTTCACAATTGTATCCTTCTTCTTTTAATGCTTCTCTTACTATTTCACTTAAAATCCCTTGATTCTTTAAAGAGTTCCCATAATATGGTTCCCATTCATCTGTTGCCAATACAATTGTTTTTTCTGAAAAAGAATTAGTAAATAGAATTATAAAGCTAAATAAGATTATTATTTTTTTCATATTACACCTCCACTCTTTTATATGCAGCGTATAATTTTTATAATAAATTTAAATTCTATTTAATTATACTTTATAAATGAAGGAAAATCAAAATTTTATTTTTAAAGTTTAAAAATATATCATATCTTATTTTTTAAATAAATTTATACTTTCCTAGTAAATTAAAAAGATGACCTCTATAGACTCTAGAGATCATCTAATTACTAATAAAGCGAATTACTTTTATAAAAACAAGCCACAATTAAAATATACAATAAAAAGTTTTTTATCTTACCATAATACTCATCTCATTATCAATTTTAATTCTTTTCTTAACACCTTTATGTTTTTAGCTCTTTTTTTATAATCTAAATCCATATTTTTCAATATTATCTTATCTAATAATTCAACTTTATCTTTCCTTTTTTCTAAAAACAACTCATCCTCAACAACTCTATTTTTCGCCAAAATAGGGATTTTCTTATTCAGCATATAATATATTGTAGCCGCAATACTATATACATCTGAATAATAACCCTGTTTTGTATCATCTTCATAAAATTCTATTGGTGAAAATCCATTACTTATATTTATCCTTTTATTTTTTGAGTTTATATGACTTACTGCTCCAAAATCCAATAATATTGGTCCATCTTTTGTTATAATTATATTATTTGGCTTTATATCTCTATGTATATATTTTTTCTTATGCAGATACTCAATTGCATCTAATATTGGATATATATTTTTACAAATCTCTTTTTTTATATTTATTTTCCTTGCCTGTATATACCTCTCATAATCTAATCCTTTATAATATTTCGTCACTATATATACAGTATTATTTTCCTCAAATATTTCTTTGAATTTTACTATATTTTTATGTGATATCTCTTTTAATACTTTTCCTTCTTTTCTATAAGACTCTTTTGCTTCTTCTAAAATCCCTTTGTTTTTATTCACAACTGTTTTATTATCTAAGTCTCTAAAGCAACCTTTTACAAACATCTCTTTTATTACAAACATTTTATCAGTTTTCAATTCTACACATAAATATATATTTGATATATCTGTTCCTGCTATTCTCTCTTTCACTTCATATTTATCTTTTAATTTTATCCCTTTTTTTAATGATAATTCCAATTTACCTCCTAAAAAATACCCAATATCTTTTTCTTCTTTTTAGCATCTTTTATGCTTTTTTCCATTTCCATATACTCTTTTGTCTTTTCCAAACTTAAATAACTATTTTTTGCTATTTCATAATTTGCTATTGCATCATCATATTTCTTTTGTTTGAAAAATGTATCTGCTAATTCTTTATAACTATTTGCTTTAAAATATTCTCTTTCTTCTTCTACTTTTTTTAATTTTATATCTAATTTTCCTGCTTCTTCATACTTTTGTACCTCTTGATATGTTTTCTTTGCTTTTTCATATTTTTCCTTTGCTCCATCAAAATCTTTTGCTCCCAGTGAGCTATCTCCATCAGATTCTATGCTTTCTGCATCTTTTATCTTTGCCTGTTTTAATAATGATAAATTAACTAGTACTAATTTATCATTAACATCTTTTTCTTTTAAATTAAGTCCAACCTCTTTATATATGGCTTTTGACTCTTCATATTTACTTTTTGATCCTGCTAAATCTTCTCCTGTTTTTAATTGGTCTCCTTCACTTTCTAAATTTATTGCTGTTAATATCCTTTTTATCTTCTCTAATTTATCTTTCATTTTATTCTCTTTTTCTTTAGATTTAGCTTTCTTATAACTTTCTTTTGCTAATTCAAATTTTTCTATTGATTTTATATACTTTTGATTATTATATAACTCTTCTCCAGCATTTTCGTCTTGTTTTGCATTATTCAATATCTTAGATTTTTCTAGTTTTGACGTTATCTCTTTTGTATCATATTTTTTCACTTTCAAAAAATGTTCTTTTGCTAATCCATATTTTTCTATTGATTTATCATAATTTTCATTTGAAAAATATATATCTCCTACCTTCTCCAAATCTTTTGCTTTACTCATAGTTTCCACATTAAATATACTATTATCTATACTCTTACTATCTGCACCTTCTATTCCATCCAATAATTCTTTTGCTTTTATATAATTTAATTTTGCGTTTATATAGTCACCTGATTCATAATAACTATTAGCTATTAACAATAATTTGTCTGATTTTTCTAATTTCTCTGTTGTTTTTATTTTACCTTTTACTCTATCTTCATCTTCCTTCTTATCTAATTGAGTATATACCGCTAACGCTTCATTATAATTTTCTTTTGCAGTTACATAATCTTTTTTTAATAAACTATCATCTCCATTTTTTTCTACATCTTTTGTTTTTTGAAATTCTACTTCTTTCTCTTTTAATTTTTCTGATTTTAGCTGTTCTAACTTTAATTTTTTAGCCTTTAATTTTTCCAATTTTAATTTTTCAGCTTTTAATTTTTCTAGTTTTAGCTTTTCAGCTTTTAATTTTGATATTTTCATTTGCTGCATTTTACTCTTTGCTATTTTTATTTTATTTAAATGATTTCTAAATAATAATACCCCTACTATTAATACTATCACTAATGAAGCTGCCACTATCGTCTTTGTATTTACAATGCTTTTCTTTACATTTTCTATAAATATTTTCTGGATTGATATTGATACTATTGTATAATTATTTAGATGCGGATTCTCTTTTTCTAGCATCATATTCTCTAAATTCATTACAAAGCTCTCTACATCTTCACTTGCTTTTAATATATCTCCTATTTCTATATCTTTCATATTTTCCCAATATCCTACTGTTGCTAATAATAGCATATCGCCTTCTTTTAATTCAATTTTTTTATTACTTATATTCATTTTTAACTGTTTCTTTTTCCCTAAATACTCATATAAATTATTTTTTTCTATATTTTGGTTTATATTATTTTTTTCTACTTTCCCTAATTTTAGCATTAACTCTGCTACACTATGGTCTTTTGTTCTATAAAGTAAATTGTCTTTTCTATAATGATACAATCTTGTATTACCTATACTTCCATAAATAATCGAATGATAATCACTTATTATTACAACTATACTTGCTTTTAATAAATTTATTCTTGTTTCTTTTAATAACATCTCATTTGCTGTCTTCAAGTATCGCTTTAATGTTTTCTTACTCATTTTTGGATTTTCTGTGAAATCTTCTATTATACTTCCTGCCACTATTTCAGCACTTAATTTTTCTTCATCTGTGTCTAATCCATCAGCTAATAACCAACATCCATAGTCATCTAATTCTACATATGCAAAATAATCTCTATTACTTTTTTTACTCCCTTCATTTGTTACAAATTTAGTTATAAATTTACTATTTTCTTTTCTCATCTATTTTTCCTCTCCCTATTTAATTTTATTTTATTTTATATTATTTTTCTTTTATCCTTTTACTTTCTCTTGACCTGGTTTACTAATGGTTATCATCCCAGCCCACATGCAACTACACATTGATTTATCTGTTAATACTGGTATATACCCTATCGTTACTTTTTGATGCGGATTACTCCAAGGTGCTACTACTTGCGGAATACACGGCATTGGTTGTAATTTCCCATTCGCTGCCGCTGTTGCTGCTGCTACTTGTGGATTTGCCATGCTTTTACATTGCCCAAATGGAGATATATTTGCCATTGGTTTATTATCCATCATTGTCGCTACCAGCTGCCCGCCTATTGTTACTTTCATATTTTGCATTACTGTTAAACTCCCACTGCTACTTCCAAATGGACATTTTAATTTTGCTCCCTGACATACATATTTTATTCCCATTAGACTTTGACTTGCTCCGCTTGATGAACTTCCATCTTTATCTTTTTTCCTCTCTCTTTTTTTACTTTCACTTTTTTCATTTTCTGCTACTGCTTCCTCTGCTTTTTCTTTTTCCTCTTCCTCTTTTTCATTTTCAGCTTTCGTCTTTAAGCTTAATAATTCATCTGATTGAATAAATAAAAATCCATTCTCTATTCTCTCATCTAGCTTTATATAACTATTTTCCTCTATCTCTTTTACTTTTGATAACTCCTCTTCTCTTACTCCATTACTTATTTTTCCATTTTTCAATATATATGGTGGCTCTAATTCTAACCATATTCCGTGATTTCCCTCTTTAAAATTATCTATCTTTATTATTTTATTAGCTTCTTTTGAAGATTTTATTAATACTTTCCTATACAATGGTAATTTTTCAAATATATTTCCATCTCTATCTTTATAAAGATATCTGTTTATTTCATCTGCAAAATCTATATCTTTTCCTACTCCTTTTCCATCTATATCTATTTTAGTAAAGCCTATGTTTTCTCCTAATTTATATGGTATATATACTTTTGTTCCTATTTGCAATCTTTTAGCTTCATCTTTTGTAAATGACTGTCCTTTTTTATTTAATAACTTTCTCCATTTTGAACCTAATCCTAAATATTTTTCTGATATCTCATATAACGTATCTCCTTTTTTTACCTCATATACCTCTTTTGCTCTATGACCATATCTCTCCTCTAGTTCTATTGGTAATGATATGTTATAATCTCCATTTTTATAATTCCATATCTCTATTTTATAGAAATCTCTTATTATTAATTTTTCTTCATATAATTTTACTGATGTATCTTTAACATCTTTTCTTATTAATATTGTTAATTTATCATCTCCTAAATCATAAAGATATATTCTCCCTGCTTTGTCTGCTAATAATTGATATCTTAATCCTTTTTTGCATAACTTCATCAATAATTGTGTATCTTCTGTTTTTAATTTTGATTTTACGAAACTTTCTTCTGATTTTATTTCATCTTCTGATATATCTTTTTTATCTATTATTACCATTCCTTTTCCCAATGTATTCATATTTACTATTAATGGTGCTCCATTTACTATATTATATTTTATCCCTTTATTTGAGCTCATTCCTGTTCTGTCTTTACTACCAAACAGCACTCCATATCCTACCCCTAAATCTATTCCATAATCTTCATTTCTAAATTCTTTTATTAATAATTTTTCTCCATAATTTTTTCCATAGACTATTTCCAATTCACTATTTTCTAAATCATATATATAGCTATTCTTTTTCTTATCTTCATAATAATATTTTTCTCCATCCTCTTTTACATAACTTATATTTTCTCCTAATCTTTCTTTATTACCATTATTATATTTCAAATAAATACATTCTTGTTGCCATTTATCTTCTTTTGAATATTCATAAGTCGATATTGGCATTATTTTAAATTCATATCCTTTTTCATCTATATTTTTCTCTTTTTTTATTGAGCCTAAAATTATATTTTTATCTAATAAGTCTATCCCATAATCTTTCCTTTTATATTCTTCTATTTCTAATATATTCCACTCTTCTCCAAATTCTCCATAATATATTGTTACTGTTGGATTTTTAAAATGTCCAAAAAAACTACTTATTTTATATACATATATTACACTTAATATTTTATCTTCCTTACGTTGTATCTCTATATATATTTTCCCATCCTTTGATAACTTTTTTATTCTATCTTTGTAACTTTTTTTATTTTCTTTTATTATAGTTTCTATTGCTTTCTCTGATTTCAATTCTAATTCCTCTAAAAAATCTTCTATTTCAATTTGATTTTTTATATCTGTTCCTAATTCAAATTCATCTATCTTTATATATTCTGTCATTTTTTCTTCATTAAAACTCTTTCTATTATTTGTATTTGATAATATACTTATTTCTCCACTTGATTCTTTTTTATCTTCGTAGCTTCCTTTTAGTTGGTTGTAATTATTATAACCTTCTGCTATTGAAACTTTTATACTAAAATCTAACCCTATTAATTTTCCAACTATATATTTACCAAAAATATCCTTTCTATCTGAAAATTTAAATTGTATCTCTACTTTATCAAATCCTATATTTTTAACTTTATAATATTTACTTATATCTATATTATCTAATCTATTTCCTATCTCTTTTTTATCAAAAGGATTCAATTCTTTTAATAAATAACTCTTTAAATCTTCTGAATTACCAAATTCATCCAATGTTATATCTAATTTTAATATCTCTTCCTTTAATTTGTTTATCTTATTATCGTCAAACTTCCACTCTAATTCGTCATACCCTCTATAATTTGATTTACTCATTTTTATCTTAGAAGATAAAAAATCACTTAATAATAAATTTACTATATAATCATCGCTATATTCTTCTACTAATTCTCCTTCTTCATTTAAGTAAGTGGCAAATTTACATTCAAACGAATACTCTTTTAACACTTCTTCTGGATAATTTGAACTTTTTTTCAATTTATTTGATTTTGTTTTATAGATATATTCTATTAGGTTTTTATTGATTTTATAGTTATCTTGTATGTTTTTTATTATTTGTAATAAATTTACAAAATAATTCTTCTCTACGTTACTTATTGTATTATAAAATTCTTCAAACTCCTTTTTCTCTTTTTTATTCAATTCTTCTTTTTCCCACTTTGATAATAATTCATTATATATTATTATTATCTCATTAGAAAAATTAGTTGAATAAACTCCTGGAGTAATTGAATAGCCTCCTGAGGAAATTAATGTATTGTATAATATTAAATTTTTACTCTTTATTTTATAACCTTCTCCTATATTCTCCAATTTATAATTTTTCATATTACAATCTAATATTGCTTCTGAATTATCTTTCTTTTTATTTATTTCTACTCTTTCTTTATTTAATATTTCTCCTGATGTCTCCTTTAATAAATAGATAAAATCTGATTCTTTTAACTTTATTTTCTTCCCATCTTTATCTTCTATTTCCAGTCTGTTTTCTGCAACTTCTCCTATTACATCTCCTTTTTCTGTTATATATCCTATCTCTTTTAATCCATTATATACTCGTTTGTAGTTTGAATCTTTTAATAAATTAAATAATACTCCTATTGCTGCTCCTATTCCTAAAGCTATTAATCCTGGTAATACTCCTGTCCCTAATAGTACTCCTCCTATTAATTCATATGCTACTCCTATACTTATATTCTTTACTGTCTCTACTGTTATCTCTCCTGCATTTTTATACTTCTTATCTATATCATCATATGTAAATTCTACATAATCTTTTATATTTGAATCTTTTGAATAAAATACTGCTCCTTTTTCTCCATATAATAATCCACTTAATCCTGATAAATCTCCTCCTTCATTTAATCCTACAAATCTTATATTGCTATCCTTATTTTCATATTTTATTTTACTATATACTAATTGCAATACATCCATTTCATCTGGTAGTATCTCTTTTTCATCATTTTTGCTACCTTTATATGCTATTACTATCTCTTTTTCTTTTTTCAATACTAATACTTTAAAATCTGTATTTGACATATTAAATTTTCTTATTAAGCTTATTTCTTGTGTTCCTGACTTCTCTTTTTCCTTTAACTCTTTATACTCCTTTTCTGTTAGCTCTTTTTCTAATCTCCCTACTAATTTTTTATCCTTAACTCCCCCTATATTTTTTCCTAATAATCCTCCTGTTGATACAGCAGATAATGCCCAATTTTTTCCTCCGCCTTTATTTATTGCTGTTGATATATCCTTTATTTGGCTACCTGTTGGGACTAAACTTAATATTGCTTTTTCACTTCCTTCTAATATATCTTTTTTGACACTCTTTTCTAATAATTTAAAACCGCTTTCTACTCCCTCTTCTGCAAATTTTAAATTTACTCCTATTGGTATTAGATTGCTTGCTACATCTACTACTGTCATTGCTATTTTTAATTTTGCTTGTTTTTCTTTTGTTTTCTCTATCTCTTCTCTTGTGGGATATAACTTTGGTCTATTTGATTTATTATCTTTTCCTACCATTTCACACATTCCATCATATAAGCTATCTTTAAAATCTGATATTACTTTATATTGATCTCCTCCATAGATTACTTCCCAACCTTTTAATTCTTTTCCTTTTCCTGATATGTCTTCTATACATTCCATTCCTAAGCCTGCTTTTCTTCTCATGTTTTCATAACCAATAGATGTATCTTTTTCTGTTAATTCTTCTATTGATTTATTATATGCATTTGGTATGTAAATATATTTCCAATCTTCTTGATTTTTATCATCAAATCTTATAAATGATTTTGGCGTTAGTAGGTCTTTTAGTTTGAAAAAACTTTTTGACCCATCTTTATTAATTTTCATTAATTCTGTAAATTGCCAATCCAAATTTGTTAAATTACTAAAAACCAGTAATTCTTTATCTGTTATTTTTGTTGAATTATTAATATTTTCCATTTTTAATATCATCTCCTTTTTATTATTTAATAAATATAATTTTTATATTTTATCAATTTAATATTTTGTTTCTTTAAGTATTTATAATCTTCTAATTTATTATTTTCCTTTTCTTCTTCATATTCTCCTCTTAATTTTAGCCTTTCAATAGAAAGAATAAGAGATATATAATTTAAACTATATTTAAAATTCCCTGTATCAAAAGGGTCTAACTCCCCCTTACTTATCATATTCATTCTTTTTATTAATTCTTTTTCACTCATTTTTTTTACTTCTTCTCCTAATACTTCACTCATCTCTTTCCTTAATTTCATTGGTGGTAAATATACTGTTTCTCCTTCTACTTTTACCTTTTCATCTGGCATTATAAATATTTCCCTTTTATATTTCCTATAACTTGGCGCCAATACTCTCTCATCTATGAATATTACTCCCATTTCTAAATATTTAAATAACCCTTCCTCTTTTAAATAATTTATATATTTAAATATTTCTTCTCTTCGTTTTTCTTTCTCTTCTTCATTATTTATCTTATCAAATATGTAAATATATAGTGTTACTTCCAAATGAATTAAATCTTTTTTATCATTTTTTTCATCTTGAATAGCTTTTTTAAAATCATATTTTTTTTTGCCAACATAAAAATTATTATTTGGTACATCTGCTTTTTTCTTATATTTAACATCAACTTTTAATCTTACTCTATTCCCAAATATTTTTTTCACTTTTTGTATCAGATACTCTTCTGCACTATCATTCATTTTTTGAATCCAATAACTATCTCCTGCTTCATTATCTAATATTCCAAATGTTCCTATATCTACACTTGCACTCCCTTCATAATATTTATCTCTTATACCATTTTTTAGTTTTGATTTCGGATATATTCTCGCTTGATAAAACTTATCTTTATATGCTTTTCTTATGCCTATTCTGTCTACTATAAACTCTTCTCCATATTTCTTTAATAGACTTTCCTCTATTTGCTTCCTTACCTTTTCTGCTTTTCCTCCTCCTTGTACTCCTATAAGTTTTGGAACTAAATATACCATTACTAATACTATTATTGCTAATACTATTCCTCTTGCTTGTTTTTCTGTCATTCTTTTTCTCCTTTCTAATTTTCTTATATTTATTTCATCTGATTTTTTATACTCATTTTTCTTTAGCAGATGTTTTTAGTTTTTTTTATATCTATTTAGATTATTTTATCTCTATTTTTACCTCTTCATTTCTTTGTCTTGATACAAAGAAACGAAACAAAGAAAAATCAAGAAGCTAAAAAACTCGTTCGCTCTTAAGGTGCACGCTCTCTCAGACAGTTTTAGCTTCGGGAGATTTTATGATAAAAAAGCTATAAATCTTTTAAGTGATTTATTTTTTCAATTTTATTTATTAGTTTAGCAAGTTTTTGCCCTCTTCTTTTTCGCTTTTTTCTCACAAAATCTTATCTTTTTGATTTTTTATAACTTTTTTTTATTAATTATTTTTCATGAAATTGAGATGTTATAATATGATTCTTTTTTGAACTGAAATACAATTTTTAAACTCTATTCCGTTTCTAAAACAAATCTTTTTGTCTCTTTTCTGTATATTATTATATCATTTTTGGGAAATTTTGGGTATATTTTTTTTATTAATTTGCAAATTTATAATTTTAGCTTACCATTAATAATGGTGTATCATAAGTCGATATTGGCATTATTTTAAATTCATATCCTTTTTCATCTATATTTCTTTCTTTTTTTATTGAGCCTAAAATTATATTTTTATCTAATAGGTCTATTCCATAATCTTTTCTTTTATATTCTTCTATTTCAATTTGATTTTTTATATCTGTTCCTAATTCAAATTCATCTATCTTTATATATTCTGTCATTTTATCTTCATTAAAACTTTTTCTATTATTTGTATTTGATAATATACTTATTTCTCCACTTGATTCTTTTTTATCTTCATAGCTTCCTTTTAGTTGGTTGTAATTATTATAACCTTCTGCTATTGAAACTTTTATACTAAAATCTAACCCTATTAATTTTCCAACTGTATATTTACCAAAAATATCCTTTCTATCTGAAAATTTAAATTGTATCTCTACTTTATCAAATCCTATATTTTTAACTTTATAATATTTACTTATATCTATATTATCTAATCTATTTCCTATCTCTTTTTTATCAAAAGTATTCAATTCTTTTAATAAATAACTCTTTAAATCTTCTGAATTACTTAATTCACCCAATGTTATATCTAATTTTAATATCTCTTCCTTTAATTTTTTTATCTTATTATCGTCAAACTTCCACTCTAATTCGTCATATCCTCTATAATTTGATTTACTCATTTTTATCTTAGATGATAAAAAATCACTTAATAATAAATTTACTATATAATCATAGCTATATTCTTCTACTAATTCTCCTTCTTCATTTAAGTAAGTGGCAAATTTACATTCAAATGAATACTCTTTTAACACCTCTTCTGGATAATTTGAACTTTTTTTCAATTTATTTGATTTTGTTTTATAGATATATTCTATTAGGTTTTTATTGATTTTATAGTTATCTTGTATGTTTTTTATTATTTGTAATAAATTTACAAAATAATTCTTCTCTACGTTACTTATTGTATTATAAAATTCTTCAAACTCCTTTTTCTCTTTTTTATTCAATTCTTCTTTTTCCCACTTTGATAATAATTCATTATATATTATTATTATCTCATTAGAAAAATTAGTTGAATAAACTCCTGGAGTAATTGAATAGCCTCCTGAGGAAATTAATGTATTGTATAATATTAAATTTTTACTCTTTATTTTATAACCTTCTCCTATATTCTCCAATTTATAATTTTTCATATTACAATCTAATATTGCTTCTGAATTATCTTTCTTTTTATTTATTTCTACTCTTTCTTCATTTAATATTTCTCCTGATGTCTCCTTTAATAAATAGATAAAATCTGATTCTTTTACTTTTATTCTATTCCCATCTTTATCTTCTATTTCCAGTCTGTTTTCTGCAACTTCTCCTATTACATCTCCTTTTTCTGTTATATATCCTATCTCTTTTAATCCATTATATACTCGTTTGTAGTTTGAATCTTTTAAAAATTGAAATAATACTCCTATAGCTGCTCCTATTCCTAAAGCTATTAATCCTGGTAATACTCCTGTCCCTAATAGTACTCCTCCTATTAATTCATATGCTACTCCTATACTTATATTCTTTACTGTCTCTACTGTTATCTCTCCTGCATTTTTATATTTCTTATCTATATCATCATATGTAAATTCTACATAATCTTTTATATTTGAATCTTTTGAATAAAATACTGCTCCTTTTTCTCCATATAATAATCCACTTAATCCTGATAAATCTCCTCCTTCATTTAATCCTACAAATCTTATATTGCTGTCTTTATTCTCAAATTTTATTTTACTATATAACAATTGTAATACATCCATCTCATCTGGTAATATCTCTTTTTTACTATTTTTACTTCCTTTATAGGCTATTACTATCTCTTGCTCTTTTTTTAATACCAATACTTTAAAATCTGTATTTGACATATTAAATTTTCTTATTAAGCTTATTTCTTGTGTTCCTGACTTCTCTTTTTCCCTTAACTCTTTATACTCCTTTTCTGTTAACTCTTTTTCTAATTCCCCTACTAATTTTTTATCCTTAACTCCTCCTATATTTTTTCCTAATAATCCTCCTGTTGATACAGCAGATAATGCCCAATTTTTTCCTCCGCCTTTATTTACTGCTGTTGATATATCTTTTACCTGACTTCCTGTAGGTATTAAACTTAATATAGCTTTTTCACTACCATCCAATATATCTTTTTTTACACTCTTTTCTAATAATTTAAAACCACTTTCTACTCCCTCTTCTGCAAATTTTAAATTTACTCCTATTGGTATTAAATTACTTGCTACATCTACTACTGTCATTGCTATTTTTAATTTTGCTTGTTTTTCTTTTGATTTCTCTATCTCTTCTCTTGTGGGATATAACTTTGGTCTATTACTTTTACTGTCTTTTCCTGTTAATTCACACATTCCATCATATAAGCTATCTTTAAAATTTGATATTACTTTATATTGATCTGCTCCGTATATTACTTCCCAGTCTTTTAATTCTTTCCCTTTCCCCGATATGTCTTCTATACATTCCATTCCTAATCCTGATCTCTTTCTCATTGCTGTTTTTCCTTGGATTTTATCTTTATCTGTTATGCTGTTTTCATCTTTTACTCCTGGCATGTAGATATATTTTTCGAATTCTCCTTTTTCATTTTTTCTTATAAATGATTTTGGCGTTAGTAGGTCTTTTAGTTTATTTTTTCCGTTATTTTTTATCTTTACTGTAGAGTCTTTTAAATTAACAAACTGCCAATCTAAATTTGCTAAATTACTAAATACTAATAATTCTTTATCAGTTATTTTATTATTTGTTGTTTCATTTACCATTTTTAACATCATCTCCTTTATTTTTTATTATTATTTACATAAATATAATCTAAAACCCTTTCATATCCGATATCTTTTAATTTATCATATTTCTTTAACTTATATCCATTATCTAACCAAGAAGAATATCTAACTTTCACTTTTCCTTCAGAATAAACTTCACTTATATATTGAGCATTATACTTATTTATCCCCTTATGACTCAAACTTCCCTTAATTATACTATTCATTCTTTTTATTAAATCTTCTTCACTCATTTTCTTTACTTCTGCTCCTAATTTATTACTCATCTCTTCCCTTAATTTCATTGGTGGTAAATATACTGTTTCTCCTTCTACTTTTACCTTTTCATCTGGCGTTATAAATATTTCCCTTTTATATTTCCTATAACTTGGTGCTAATACCCTCTCATCTATAAATATTACTCCCATTTCTAAATATTTAAATAACCCTTCTTCCTTTAAATAGTTTATCATTTCATATATCTCTTTTCTCCTCTTCTCTTTCTCCTCTTCATTATCTATCTTATCAAATATGTAAATATATAAAGTTAATAGTATTCTGTTATGTTTTGGATCTTTTTTTATTCTATCTCTTACTTCTTTTAAACTCTTTGATTTATAACCTGCCCACCAACTACCATCTCCTGTTACTTCATGTGCTACATCTACTTTTAATCTTACTCTATTTCCAAATATCTCTTTTACTTTTGGTAATAAATATTTTTCTGTATCATCATTTCTATTTATATAGCTATAATCATCTCCTGATTCTTTATCTAACATCCCAAATAACCCTATATCTACACTTGCACTCCCTTCATAATATTTATCCCTTATACCATTTTTTAGTTTTGATTTCGGATATATTCTCGCTTGATAAAATTTATCTTTATATGCTTTTCTTATCCCTATTCTGTCTACTATAAACTCTTCTCCATATTTCTTTAATAGACTTTTCTCTATTTGCTTCCTTACCTTTTCTGCTTTTCCTCCTCCTTGTACTCCTATGAATTTTGGAACTAAATATACCATTACTAAGACTATTATTGCTAATACTATTCCTCTTGCTTGTTTTTCTGTCATTCTTTTTCTCCTTTCTAATTTTCTTATATTTATTTTATCTCTGTTTTTATATTCATTTTCCTTTAGCAGATGTTTTTAATTTTTTTATATCTATTTAGATTATTTTATCTCTGTTTTTACCTCTTCATTTCTTTGTCTTGATACAAAGAAACGAAGCAAAGAAAAATCAAGAAGCTAAAAAACTCGTTCGCTTTAGAGGAGGACGCTCTCTCAGACAGTTTTAGCTTCGGGAGATTTTATGATAAAAAAGCTATAAATCTTTTAATTGATTTATTTTTTCAATTTTATTTATTAGTTTAGCAAGCTTTTGCTGTCTTCTTTTTCGCTTTTTTCTCACAAAATCTTATCTTTTTGATTTTTTATAACTTTTTTTATTAATTATTTTTCATGAAATTGAGATGTTATAATATGATTCTTTTTTGAACTGAAATACAATTTTTAAACTCTATTCCGTTTCTAAAACAAATCTTTTTGTCTCTTTTCTGTATATTATTATATCATTTTTGGGAAATTTTGGGTATGTTTTTTTTATTAATTTGCAAATTTATAATTTTAACTTACCATTAATAATGGTGTATCATAAGTCGATATCGGCATTATTTTAAATTCATATCCTTTTTCATCTATATTTCTTTCTTTTTTTATTGAGCCTAAAATTATATTCTCATTTAATAAATCTATTCCATAATCTTTCCTTTTATATTCTTCTATTTCAATTTGATTTTTTATATCTGTTCCTAATTCAAATTCATCTATCTTTATATATTCTGTCATTTTTTCTTCATTAAAACTTTTTCTATTATTTGTATTTGATAATATAGTTATTTCTCCACTTGATTCTTTTTTATCTTCGTAGCTTCCTTTTAGTTGGTTGTAATTATTATAACCTTCTAATACTGAGGCTCTTATTGAAAAATATGCTCCTATTAAATCTTTAGCTTCATCTTTCCCTAATACATCTTTTATACCTGAAAACTTAAATTATAACTCTACTTTATAAAATTCAACATTTACTCTATAAGATACCATTGTCCAAAGTTTTGTCTTTATTTTTAATAAAATTCCATTCTCAACTTTTTCCTCACCTCTTATTTTAAATTTCTGGGATAATAACCAATTTTTAAAATTTTCGACCACTTCTTCAAAATCTTCTTTTTTTAATTCAATTACTCTTTTTTGCATTTTTTAAACCCTCCATTATAATTAAAATATATTTTTTTCTTATCTTATCTCAAGATTTATCAATCCTTTTTTTACAAAAGATTAGCACTAACAAAACTGCTAGCACTAATCTTTTCCTCATCCTCTATTTCTTTATACTCGCTGTTTCTAATGTAGATTTTATTGTGATTTTCCCTGATTTTATTTCATCTTTTTTTATACCATTTAAATTCAATATTAACGCAACTAAAATAATCAACGAAAATATTATAACCCTACTCCAATCAAATTTATTCTCCATTACTTTCTCCTTTCTTTATTTTTTTATCTTTTTTCCACCATTATTATTGTTGCATTATCTTGCCCTGATATTCTTTTATCTTCTATTTCTAGCATTATTTCTTCTGTTACTATTTCAGGATTTATCTTCTTTGATACATAATTTAATATCTCTTCTTCTGTCAAACTTTTATATACTCCATCACTACATAAAATTACTTTATCTCCTTTTAATAATTCTATCCCATTTTCATTATAGTCTATCTCATGAAAATTTTTATATCCTAAATAACTTGTTAATCTTTCTCGCTTAGAATTTGAAAAATATTCGCTTCTACTTATTTCTCCTGCTTTATATCTACTTAATAACACTTTGCTGTATGTATGCACATTATTTAGTAAATTTATCTCTTTATTTCTATACAAATATATATGACTATCTCCTATACTTACCCAATAAAGTTTATTATTATACATGTAACAAGATACTAATGTTGTTCCCATTTTACTATCCATACTAACTTTTAACAATTTATCATTTGCTATGTACGACGTGTTTATAAAAAATTGCCCTATATTTTGCAAGTTATATACTTTTACAAATTCTTCTAAAAATGTTTCTACTGCTATTTTACTAGCTAATTTTCCATTTAAAAATCCACCCATTCCATCTGCTAATACTGCTAACAAACCATTGTCTGAATTTATTACTGAATAATTATCTTCTTGCTCATTTCTTTCTCCTAATATTTGTGAACTCCCTACTAATATCTTTAATTTTGATTTTCTATTTCGAAAATAAATTATAAGAATAGAGATTGATATTATTAAAGTAAATAGAAAATATATCAATTGATTTATTTTAAACATATTCTTCTCCTTAGGAACAGATTAAAAATAACATTTCAATTTTGTTATAAAATACACAATAATATTGTTTTTTTTAATATTCTTTAAGAGTTTTTATAACAAAATATGAGAAACTTATTTTTTAAACGTTCTTTAATATTTTTTCTGAAACAAAATTATAATACTGATGTTACACAAATTAATATAATAAAATGTGTAACAACAATTATATTCTTTAAATATTTTCTCCTACATTCTCCCATTCAAAATAATCTCCACATAATGGTACAAAGATAAACTTACTTTTTCCCATCTCTATTACATCATAACCATTTAACTCTGTTGGAGTGTAAATCGCTTCTGTACTTTTATAAATTATCCCTCTCCCTTCTCCTGGGATTAATATGAAATTCCTCTCTTTTGGATTATAACTTATTATCGCATGATTTCTTCTTGATATTGCACTATCTCCTTGTATTTGAATGTGCATCTCTTCTGAACGTCCTATAAAGTTTTTTTCACTTTTTATTTGATAATCATTTCCTTTATCTGGACCCTCTATACAAGTCAACCACCCTACTACGTAGTCTTCTGTTCCTTCATCACTCCAAATTGCTTGCGTTCTCATATCATTATTTTCTTTTTGTCTCACTGCCCTTTCTGGTCTTGATTTTTCCTTTGACTTTTTCGCTACTGGTGCTGTCTCTGAACAATATGGACACTCCTCAAATTTTTCCGAATTAAATAGATGCCCATTATCACATTTTTTCATTTTCATTTTTTTATTCCTCCTGTTTTTTTATTTTAATAATAATTTTGTATTTGCTAAATATATTATATCTCCTGTTTCCACTTTGTGTAATTCTCCTGGATATATTTTATATCTTTCTTCTTCTCCTTTTTTCAATCCGCTTCCATTTGATGAACCTATATCTTCAAAATACCAGCATGAATTTGTATAATTCATCACTCCATGTTGTCTACTTACTAATGAAGAATATTTTTCTTCTGATAAATCTATATCTACATTTTCTTCACTTGTATTTTTTCCTATTAATAATGAAATTTTACCTTCTAAATCCCATTTCTTTGTTTTTTTACCTGATTCATCCAATAAATATATACTTTTTATTTTACTTTTAACTTTTTTATTTGATTTTTTTAAGATTAATTTACTTATCACAATTAATAATATATATCCAACTATAGTAACTCCTAGTGCCATAATATTTTTGTATAATATATTTAAATATATTACTGATAATCCTACTAACATATAGACTATATCTATTATTTTGATTTTTTTAAGTTTTTTGGTTTTCTTTAGTTTCTTACTTTTTATTATATTCTCATTTGCATGCTTTTCTATTTTTTTCAATATGAAATATTCTTTTATTCTCCTTATCATTTTTTTATCCTCCCTTTGTCTTTTGAGTTCTCTCGGAAAATATAGAACTCTTAAAATATTTATTGCACTATTCCACCTCTAAATCTACCCCTGTAAGGGCAATTCATGAATTGCCCCTACAAGAACAAATCTGTTCAAAAATTTTATTTTTTAAAAGCTCCATTAAAAAAATTATCAAACATATCATTTGTATTTACTTTCCTTACATCATCTTTTTTTCTACTTGCTTTTTTATCTCCTGTATCTGGATTAAATCCAAAAAAGTTTTCAAAATTTTTACTAAAATCATCCATATTAAATCCTTGATTTCCTGTGTTCCTTTTTCTCTGTTTAGTTGACTTATTATTTACACTTTCATTCTTTTTACTACCTCCTTCCAATATTCTATTATATTCTTTTCTCTTTTTTTCATCTGATAATATTTCATATGCTTTTTGCACTCGAAAGAATATTTCCTTTGCCTTTTCATTATTTCCATTTCTATCTGGATGATATTTCATTGCTAACTTTCTGTACGCTTTTTTTATTTCAGTTAATTCACTTGTTTTTTCTACTCCTAACGTCTTATAGTGATTTCCCATATTATCTCCTCCTACTCTACTATTATTCTCGTTGCTCTTCTTCTCCCTGTTTTTTCTACTCGTTCTTCTTTGCCTATGTTTTTAGATATTTTCAATAAATGATTATAAATATCTATATTTTCCAATTCATCTATTTTCTTTTTCAACTTTCTCTCTAAATATACATTAATCGCTTTCCTACTAACTTCTTTGCCATTTAATATATTCATTCCAAATGATATGTCTATGCTTTGTTCTCCTTTTCTTACTAAAACATCTCCAAATTTATCCAATATCTCTTTTTTTAAACTATTCCCACTTATTGTTGAATATTTTACATTTATAATATTCAACATATTATATTCTACTGAATAATCCATTAAATTTTCATAACTATCTCTTAATAATGCTCCCTCTCTCAATTTATACCTTCCTAATTCTATTTCATTTTTATTCTCATCCCTCTCTTTTATTTCATCTTTATTTTTACTTTTTTCTTTTAATTCTTCTATTACTACTTCGCCATTTAAATATCCATAATCTTTATCTTCTGTTTTTTCTTCTAATACCAATTTTATCTGCATCTCTTTATTTGTTTTTTCATAACTTATCTTTTCTTCTTTTTTTAAGTATAATATTCCTTTATTTATTTTTAATATTCCAGGTGAAATTATTAGCTCCTCATCTTTTACTTTAATTTCAAACCCTACTATTATCCCATCACTATAATCTGAAAAATATATCTCAAACATTTCTCGTGGATAATCTCTTAATTCTTCTAACATCTCTTTTTTTAATATTCTTCCTTTTTTAAATTCTGGATATTTTAATAATATCAATCTTCTATCCTCCCATTTTTTCCTTTTTCTATTTTAATCCATTAAAAAAATCATACTCATCTATTTCATAATCAAAGTCAAAAAATTTACTTCTATTTATATACAGCTGTTCCTCTTTTCTTATTATTGGGACTACATAAAATCCCCAACTTTCTTCTTCTGATACTATAAAATATCTTATTTCTCCATTTTTCATATTATCTGTATCTTCTTGATTTATATAACCTTTATATTTTTCTTCTAACTCTTCTACTTTTATTGCTTCTAATCCACTTAAATCATTCTTATAAATATATTGCCTTTTTACTTTCCCTTCTATATCTTTTAAATAAAATTTTATCTCTCTTGCTGATATTGGCCTTGATATATATCCTGTTAATTTATCTAATCTTCTTTGACCTTCAAACAATTCTTTTTCTTCTCCTGTAAATGTATGACTTACTATTGAATATGGTACTACTGGTATATCATTTCTTATTTCCATTACTATTCTTCCGTTCCTTTTATTGTTTATATAATTTATAACTCCTCTTAAACAAGCTAATTTTAACTCAAATGAATTTTCATTATTCTTCTGTTTGAATTCTATGCTTCGCCCTGGAACAAACTCTTTTATTGCTTCTTTAAATATATCTATCTTTGATGATTGCCCACTTAATTTTATTATTGAATATTCTGTCAACTCTTTATTCTCATAATATGGTTCTAAAAATTTTCTTATTACTTCATATATATCCCCTTTTATTAATTTTATTATCTCTTTTACATTAAATATTACTTCAGGAAATTCTTCTATTAATTCTAATCGCTCTTTTCGCGCTACTGATAAATTCCATCTGTTTAATTGCGTTATCTGCATATCGCTTTCTTTTTCATCTTGTGATATACTTTCAAATTTATTTCTCAATATATTTGTTTTCTGAAAAAAATCCTTCTTCATCATTTCTGATAATTCCCATAAAAAATAAAAATTATTCTTAACTTTTTTATATTCATCCAATGTCCTATTCTCGTATTCTCTATATCTTGTAGGTACTATATTTTCCGCTTTTATATACTCATCTTCTAATTTTTCATATACTTTATTTATTCCACAATCATCTATTACTCTAAATATATCTCCTTCTGAATAGCTTATCAAATCATCTATTGTTAATAATTTTTCTTCTTTATAATAATTCGATAATATTATTTTCATAAATTGCATTATTCTATATGTTATATTATTACCACCAAAATTGGTATCTCCATTTTCAAATCCCGTTTTTATTGATACGTTATATGAGATTTCTCCTTCATTTATTCTATAACTACACGATGATAAATCTGTCGTTCCTCCACCGCTATCTATTACCAATCCTTTATACTCTTCATCATCATCAAAATTATTTTTGCTTATCTGACTAAATATTGTATTATATAATACCGCCATTCCTTCATTTAATGTTTCTTTTTCTTCTATCTCATAATCATATAACAGTTCCTTAAACATTTTTATATATTGATTACTTAATTTTACTGGAGTTGTTAAATGTAAATTCTTAAATCTGCATTTAAATTGACTTTCCGCTTCATTTATTACATATTTCAAAAATGAACGAATTATCTCTCCTCTTTTTACTTTTAATATATTTGAATTTTCATCTTGTATCTCTTCCTCTTTATTATAATTTCCTACCCATCTTTTTATTTCTCTAAATGTTGTCGCCATTGTTATATAATCTTTTGACTTTATTCGCTTTTGTGCTTCATACCCATACAAATATTCTACTCCATCTGATAATATATTTCGTACATATATCAAACTTGGTACTATTTCTACTATCTTTTCTTTTTCTCGCGATACATCTTTAAATTTCACAAAATTTATATCGTTTAATTTTATTTGATTATTCAATATCAAATTACTTGGCAAAGATTCTATATAATTCTCATCTAAATATACCCCCAATGCTGTATTTGATGTCCCAAAATCTATACATAATACCGAACTTGTTTTCTCTAATTCTCTTATTTCTATTTCTGGAATTATTACATTATTATACTCTAAAGCCATCAACGACAATTCATTTTCTTCATTCACTACTTTATATAGATAATCCGAACTCTTCTTATTTAAAAATATTATTTCATAACTCTTTTTCCATACTTCATTAAATCTAAATAAACTTTTATCTCCTAATAAATAAAATTCATCTTTTCTATTTTCTACTCTTACTAGATTAAATACTCCATATATATATTTATTTTTAGGGTCTACTACTAACGCATTTCCTTCTTCTAATCCGCTACTTTTTATTCTATAATTATCATTTACTGTTACTCCTAATCCTTTATACAGTTGTATTTTTGCTGGAACTTCTACGTTTATATCCTTTAATTTTGTTGATTCACATTCCAAAAAATATTCCTGTAATTTAAAATAATTTTCATAACTTAAATTATTTATAAACAATCTCTCCTCTAATCCTCTGTACCTTAATATTATATTTATCAAGCTTTCTCTATCATTAAATTTCGTATAGCCTTTTACTAGTTTTTCTCTATTACATATTTTTTGTAATTCATATACTGTCATTTTTATTAATTCTCTTTTTGTATATCTTCCGTTCATCCTTTATTTGCCTCCATCCTGTCTTGTTTTCCTTTTCTTTTAACAAAGCCTTAATATAATGCTATTCTATCTATTTTTAATGTAGTTTTTTCCTCTATTATTCCAAAGTGATGTTCCCAATACACCTCGATTTTTTCTTTTAATGATAAAAATAGTTCTTTTATCAATTCTAATTTATTTTCTTTTTCTTCACTCCATTTACTTCCTATATACAATAAATATCCGTTTTCTTCCTCTTTTTTATATATTAAGCTATTTGCTATTATATCTCTTACACTTTTCCTAAAAAAATATATATTATCGTAGGAACTGTAATATCTATATAAATTATACGCTAACTCTTGCATTTCTGACCTCTTTAATTTTTTAAATTTATTCGCTATTTCTTCTCCCCAACGTCCATTTATCAATTCCTCTATTAATAGATTTATTAATAACGTTTCGTGATACATTCCACTATCTCTATCTAATTCTCCTAAAAAATAGATACTATAATCTAATATCTCTTCTGTTATTTCTTTTCTTTCTTGTACCCATTTACTTTCTGGATGTAACATTTCACTAAATATTCCCGCAAATCTATAATATGGATTTACCTCTATTTTTTTATATGGTACTCTATTTATATCTTGGTTATTCACTTCTATATATGGCGAATATGTTTTGGCTAATTTAAATTTCACATCTTCATTTTTTATCCCTTTTTTATTATTCTTTATTAAAATCTCTCCTATTGTTTTATTCATCTCATCACTCACTCACACATATATATTCTGGAAAATATAATCTTACTTCTGACATTAAAAATGCTATTATATCTTCTGTATGTTGACTCTCATTTACTTTTTCAAATTCAAATTTTAATATATTGCTTTTTTCATCTCCTCTTATTTCATCTAATATATAGTCATTTTCAACTTCCATATCATTTTCCCCTTCTATATACTCTTCTATTCTTACATTTTTTAATTTTATCGCTTTGCTTTCTTCAAATGAATTTATAAATCTATTTATTTCGCCTTTTGTTCTTATTACTCCTAAACTATCCTTCATATAATACTCCACTACATCTCTCAATTTATTATTTCCATATAAATTTTCCACTAATTTCTCTTTCTTTATTCTGCTACAATCCCTTATCTCATATGAATCCCATTTTTTTATATCTTCTCTTGTTGCTCTAACCATTAATTTATTCTCATCTCTTGATATGTTTATTATACTTTTATTATCTCCTGTTAAAATATATCCATTTGTATTAATCCCTTCTAAAGGAACGTCCAATTGATAGCCTATATTATGAGACAACTTTATTGGAAATCCTTGCGATCTAATTTCTGTTTTGCACACATTCCATACACATATATATCCTTCTTTTTTTAATCCTTCATATTCTTCTAAATTATATGTTAATCTTTCTATTTCTGCATCTTCTGGTATTTCATCTAAATACCCTTCTACTTTCACATAAAAAAATCTCTTGCTGTATGGATTTATTATTGTTTTCCATTTAGTTCCGCTTAATATAAATCCTTCATATAATTCTTTTTCTTCCTCTTTATATTTTCTATTTTGTTCTAGTTTTATTTTTACTCTGTAACTTTCACCATTTACATTATGTATTTCTCCTATAAACTCTTTTTCACACACTTTTTTTATTTCATGAAATTTTAAATCAATATATATTTGTCCTATTACAAACTTCTCTTTTCTTTTTATATAATCACTTAATAATTTTAATGGTAATATATTTTCCGATAAATCTTCTGCTAATATCGGAATTAATATATCATCATACAATGTCAACTCTTCTTTTTTTAATATTGTACAATATATATCATATCCCCAATTTTTATTTTCTACACCTTTTAATACTCTTTCCATTAGATTTTCATTAAATTTCATTTGTTCTACCATTAATTCTTTAAAATAATTTCCTAATAACGACTTAAATATTTCTTGGTCACTTATACTTGTCATCTCTTTTATTCTATTTTCTGCTCTTTCTTTCATCTCTTTTATATCCATTGTTTTCCCTCTGCTTTCTATCCTAAATTTATCTTTCCATTTCCTATTTCTATTCCTACTCCACCATTATTTAAACTTAATTTCCCATCTGCCATTGTTACTGTACTTTCCCCACTTGTTATATCTACTTTTTTTTCATCCATTACTATTTGTCTATCTTTATTCTTTATCTCTATTTTTCCACCTTTTAAAACTACCTCTTTTTCTCCTTTTTTCAAATTTACACTCTCTTCTGTTATTTCTACATAACTTTCATCATCTTTTCCTGTTATCTTTATTGATTTTGAATCAAATCTGATCTCTTTTCCAAAACTTGTTCTGATTACTTTTATATCTGGGTCATTATCGATATCTTCAGTTTTACTACTTACATTTCTTATACTTACTTCTCCTGCTTCATCTCCAAAATGCACTTCTACTAATGTATCCTCTTCCGGTGTAAAATATGTACCTGTATACATTCTTTCTATTGGATAATAGTAACTCTTACTTTCGTCATATTCGTTTTCCATTTCTGTATATTCTATTTGTGCTTTATGTTGTTTTGAGACTTTTTTTATTGTCCCTTTTAATGTTAGTCCTGTTATACTTTCTTCTCGTTTTACTTTTCCTATATTAAATTCATCTCGTCTTACAAAGACTAAATCTGATTTTAATACTGCGTCTTCTTTGTATATCCTGTTTTTTATTAATAATAATGAATCTTGTTTCCCTGTATTTACATCAATATTCAGATTATATGGATTACCTATTGAAAATAGTTCTTCTCCTTTTATTTGAGGATATCCTTTTAATTTGTAGCTATTTTCTATTGCTCCTTTTTTCATCTTTCTACTTAATAATAAATTTTTATTATCTATTGTTTTTTGGCTACTTCCAAATTCTCCTATTGCTATTCCTGCTACTGTTTTTGGATTTTTACCTTTACTATCATCTACTATTATTAAATCGCTTTCTCTTCTTAATATTCTCTTTAAAAAATCCCAATCACTTTCTTTATATTGCACTTCTACTGGGTTTAATTCTGTTATTAATTCTTGTTTGTCTATATGACTATTAAATCCAAATGAGTATTTATTTTGATAAGTTTCATTTAATTTGCTTATTACATCTTCATATTTTGTGCCAAGATTATGATATACTCTGTTTCTTTTTTCTTTTTCTAATTCTTTGCTTAATGAATAACTTTTTATTTTTACCTTACAACTATTTTGCTCTATTTCCATAGAATGTTCATAAATTAATCCTCTAAATATAGGCTTATTATCATCTCCGTATAATATTTCTATCCCTTGTGTTTCTACATTTAGAAATCTAGTTACTTCATCTGTATCTTCTCCTGCTATTATTCCTTCTATTTCTGCTACTGTGTGTTCATTTACTTCTTTTATTATTTCTAAATTTAATAAATTAACATATTTTATACCTTTTATTTTTACTTGATAATCCATAAATCCTTTGCCTAAATCTTCTTTTTTCTCTTTTGGTTTTTCTACTAAATCTATTCCTAAGTATCCTTCCATATAGTTGCTTATTGTTAAATAATCATCTAAATTATCTCCATAATAATAACGTAAATTACGGTCTATTAAAATAATGTTATCTCCATAATATTTGCAGCCTGTATCTCTATTTATTTTATCTTTTACTAGACTTTCTTCTTTATCTTTTCCTTTATATGTTCCACTTATATCTTTTCCATCTGCTGTTACTTTGGAATTTTTTCCTATATTACGAATGTTATAATACTTATCTTTATATCCCAAACTTGAATACAGCTCATAATCATTATTTGGTTTCTCTCTTTCTATATTTAAAAGATACTTTGAGGGTTCTATTATTTTTAGTGTTATCTCTTTCTCCTTAGTATCTATTCCTAATTTTTCATTATAAATTATTACTTTCTTTTCATCTTCTTCAAAGCCTAATTTTAATTTTACTTCTCCTTTTTTCATCTCTAATCCTACTAGATCCTTTAATTTATAGCTTTCTATATCTTTAATTATATTTTCACTATGTTTTGTATTTTTTATATATTCTTCTATTTTTTCTTTATTACCTTTATCTAATTTCGTTAACGAATTTACAAATCCTCTCCATCCAGCTATCTCTTCATATGTGTTATAAAATAACTCGTTTTTTATTTCTTCATTGTTGTCTATTCCTAATTTTTCTAATATATATTTAATCGCTGAACCTAAATAATCTTTATTTAACATACTTGTTATATCTTCCTGTTCTGTTCTTCTATAAACAGTCTTTTCCAGTTTACTCACATCATCTAATTTTATATGTGGATAAAACATTGTTAATCCGTGATAAGCTCCTGCATCTAAATGGTTCTTTTTAATTGCTTTCAATGTTGCAACTAACTCTTTTTTTTGCAATCCTATATTATTATCTACTAATCCATTATCTACTAATACACATTCTCCAATATGTTTTAACATTGTTCCTGTCAAATCTCTTGATATTGAATAAGTTACCATTGATAAATTTAAACCCTTTTTTTTATATGAATTTATAAACTCCATCTTTCGTTTTGCTATTTCTAAGGTGAATTTACTATCAATATGTTTTTTGATTTTTTCCCATATCTCATTAATCTCATTACTTGTTATTTCTTCTTCGTAAAAATTATTTATAAACTCTTTTTCCTCTTTTTTTACTCCTATTTGAAATTTTATTTCCCAATTCTTAGATATTGGAATGCTAAATATCTCTATTTCTCCCTTTTTTTGAGCTTTTAATTTTCTCATTTCATAATTTAATAATACTTGAAATATACTATGTTTTATTATCCCTTCAAAAGAATTATCTGAATTTATATCATAACTCGATATATTCCTTTTTCTATTACTTTCATTAACCATTTTATGCAACTGCTGATTAGCTAACTTAAGTGAATCATTTTGTTTATTTTCATTAAATAGTTCATCTAAATATTTATCAGTTATTTTTATTATTTCTCCTTTTTTTTCCTCTTCTAATATATTAGAGTTAACTAAACTTTTTCTTATTTCATCTTCTATTTCTTTTAAATGTGTTACATCCAGTATAAAATCTTTTACTCCTTGTGCTCCACCTAAAAATTCATTTCCGCTAAACTTTAAAAAATCTTTTATCCCTACTCCATTCCAAGCTACTCCTCTTTTTACTCCTTCCATTACTGATACATATTGAGCTAAGCCGCCTCCTAAACTGTGTCCTGTTACGGAGATTGTTTTGTCTTTATAATCATCATTATTTACTATATCCTTATAAAAATCTACGGCTAATTTAAATTGTATTCCAGGTATTCCTGCTACTATCTTTCCATTTGTTAAATAATGTTCCATTATAAAATCTCTATCTCCTAAATCTATTAAACCAAAGAAAATTTTAAAATCTTTATGACTATCATATTTTCCATTCTCTCCATCTGTACCTCTGTATGCTATTACTATTTCATCATCTTTTTCAAATGCTGCTGCATAAAATTGTTTATATTGTAATTCTATATTTTTAAATTCCTTACTCCCTTCCTTTTTTCCGCCAAAACTAGATTCATATTCTTCCTTATATTTATTTTTATATTCATCTAAATTAAATCCTTCTAATAGTTTCCAATCTTCCATTCTTTCACTAAAATAATTCCATCTTTGTTGACGTTCTGAATTATTAAACTCTTTTTTTAATAAAATATCTTTTAATGGATTATTATTATCCTTTTTTTCATACCTTTCATATGCTAAATCTGCCAATACTAAAAATTCTAAATCTTTTACATTTCCTCTTTCCATTTTTATTCACTCTCCTATTTTTATTTTTGATAATATTTTTTCATTACAGTAAATTGTTTCTTCATATCATCTAAACTTTTTATTTGGTAATATTCTTTTTCTTCTACCCATATAGAATATTTTTGTTTTCTTCTATACTTAAAAACATCAAATTCACTTATTCCTCTTGAAAACCAATTACTTACTTTCAATATATGGTCTATATCTTTATCTCTAAAAAATTCTTTATCATATATTTTTATTCTTATACTTGCCCATTCTAAATTTTGACTCTTTAAATACTTAAACAGTTCCCATACCTCTTTTATAAAAGCTTCTTTCTTCGCCTCAGTACTTGTTACATCTTCAAATATTAGTATCTGTATATTTACATGCATTTTATTTGAAATATTATTAAAAAAGAAATCAAATTTTTTCCTTTTTAAAATTTTTAGACTATCTCTTTTTTCATCATAAATATGTATTCCCATATTTCCCCAAAAATAAAGTTTTTTTTCTTTAAATATTTTTTTTATTATTGGTCTATAATATATTGTTGTTAAATTGGCTTCTTTTATCGAAGGATAATTCTCTATAACTCTCTCTTTCGGATCTTTTTTTACATATGCCACAAATGTTTCATCATCTATATTATTCTCTAACGGATATACCTCCAGCTTCCATTTATCTCTTCTTTTATCATATCGAATCCTCCTTATCTCAAATTTTTCATCATATCTTCCTTCTAATTCATTCATTACTAATGCTCTTATTCTTGTTTCCTCTAATGCTAATTTTTTCTTACTGTTTGTTATATCAATACTTTTACAACCTAATATCCCTAATATTAATATCAAAAATATTATTATTTTCCTTTTCATCTTCTCATCTCCTTTTTTATTTTTTTCTATATATAATTTTAAAACTTAATTCTAATATTAAATTTTTTTAATACCTTAATTAATTTTTAAAAAATCTTTTATCCCTACTCCATTCCAAGCTACTCCTCGTTTTACTCCTTCCATTACTGATACATATTGAGCTAAGCCGCCTCCTAAACTGTGTCCTGTTACGGAGATTGTTTTATCTTTATAGTCATCATTATTTACTATATCCTTATAAAAATCTACAGCTAATTTAAATTGTATTCCAGGTATTCCTGCTACTATCTTTCCATTTGTTAAATAATGTTCCATTATAAAATCTCTATCTCCCAAATCTATTAAACCAAAGAAGATTTTAAAATCTTTATGACTATCATATTTCCCATTCTCTCCATCTGTACCTCTGTATGCTATTACTATTTCATCATCTTTTTCAAATGCTGCTGCATAAAATTGTTTATATTGTAATTCTATATTTTTAAATTCCTTACTCCCTTCCTTTTTTTCGCCAAAACTAGATTCATATTCTTCTTTATATTTATTTTTATATTCATCTAAATCAAATCCTTCTAATAGTTTCCAACCTTCCATTCTTTCACTAAAATAATTCCATCTTTGTTGACGTTCTGATTTGCCTGTTTCTGTTGTGTCATTAAAATGGTGAATTGATAAAACTTCTTTTAATGGTCTTATGTCTTTTATTTTTTCATATCTTTCATATGCTAAATCTGCCAACACTAAAAATTCTAAATCTTTTACATTTTCTCTTTCCATTTCTATTCACTCTCCTATTTTTATTTTTGGTAATATCCTTCTTCATAAAGTAATTTTTTTCTAATTCCATCTATAGTTTTTATTTGTTTATAATCTTTTTCTTCTATCCAAATAACCCATTTTTTTTTTCTCCTATACTTAAAAACATCAAATTCACTTGTTCCTCTTGAAAACCAATTACTTACTTTCAATATGTGGTCTATATCTTTATCTTTGAAAAAATCTTCATCATATATATTTACTGTTATACTTGCCCATTTTAAATTTTGACTTTTCAAATATTTAAATAGTTCCCATACCTCTTTTATAAAAGCTTCTTTCTTCGCTTCTGTACTTGTTACATCTCCGAAGATATAAATAAATATGTTTACAAACATTTTATTTGGAATCGTTTTAAAAAAGGAATCAAATTTTTTCCTTTTTAAAATTTTTAGTTTCTCTCTTCTTTCATCATAAATACTTATCCCCATATTTGCCCAAAAATATAATTTTTTTTCTTTAAATATTTTTTTTATTATTGGTCTATAATATATTGTTGTTAAATTAGCTTTTTTTATTGAAGAATAATTCTCTATAACTACCTTTCCATATTTCACATATGCCACAAATGTCTCATCATCTATATTATTCTCTAATGGATATATCTCCAGCTTCCATTTATCCCTTCCTTTATCATACAACGTCCTCCTTATCTCAAATTTTTCATTATATCTTCCTTCTAATTCATTCATTACTAATGCTCTTATTCTTGTTTCCTTTAATGCTAATTTTTTCTTACTGTTTGTTATATCAATACTTTTACAACCTAATATTCCTAATATTAATATCAAAAATATTATTATTTTCTTTTTCATCTTCTCATCTCCTTTTTTGATATATATATATATCTTTAAAATTTAATTAAGATATTAAATACTTTAATATCTTAATTAAACTTTAAAAAATCTTTTATCCCTACTCCATTCCAAGCTACTCCTCGTTTTACTCCTTCCATTACTGATACATATTGAGCTAATCCGCCTCCTAAGCTGTGTCCTGTTACGAAGATTGTTTTATCTTTATTTTTTCTATCTTTTACTATATCCTTATAAAAATCTACAGCTAATTTAAATTGTATTCCAGGTATTCCTGCTACTATCTTTCCATTTGTTAAATAATGTTCCATTATAAAATCTCTATCTCCTAAATCTATTAAACCAAAGAAGATTTTAAAATCTTTATGACTATCATATTTCCCATTCTCTCCATCTGTACCTCTGTATGCTATTACTATTTCATCATCTTTTTCAAATGCTGCTGCATAAAATTGTTTATATTGTAATTCTATATCTTCTGATTTTAATAACCATTCTTTTTTATAATCATCTGGATCATATGCTTCTAATAACTTCCAACCTTCCATTCTTTCTCTAAAATAATTCCATCTTTGGTGACGTTCTGATTTGCCTGATTCTGTTGTGTCATTAAAATGATGACTTGATAAAACTTCTTTTAATGGTCTTATATCTTTTATTTTTTCATACCTCTCATATGCTAAATCTGCCAATACTAAAAATTCTAAATCTTTTACATTTCCTCTTTCCATTTTTATTCACTCTCCTATTTTTATTTTTTTATTAAACTCCAATCTAATTTCCGTAACTTATTTTTTACCTCTTTTATATTTTCTATATTTTTATAATCTTTTTCTTCTATATATAGTACATATATTTTTTTTCTTCTATACTTAAAAACATCAAATTCACTTGTTCCTCTTGAAAAACAATTACTTACTTTTAATATGTGGTCTGTATCTTTATCTTTGAAAAAATCTTCATCATATATATTTACTGTTATACTTGCCCATTCTAATTTTTGACTCTTCAAATATTTAAATAATTCCCATACTTCTTTTATAAAAGCTTCTTTTTTTTCTTTTGTGCTTACTACATCTTCAAATATTAACATTTCCATATGAAAAGATAATTTTTCTGGAACTTCTTTTATTATTTTATTAATATTTTTTATTCTTTTTAAACTTTTATTAGTATCATTACCTAAACCTGTCCAATAGTACACTTTTTTTTCTCTAAATATTTTTTTTATTATTGGTCTATAATACATTGTTGTTAAATTTGATATTTTCATTGAATAATAGTTTGCTATCACTCTTTCTTTAGGATCTTTTTTAACATATGCTATAAATGTTTCATCATCTATATTATTCTCTAATGGATATACCTCCAGCTTCCATTTACCTCTCCTTTTATCATATCGAATCCTCCTTATCTCAAATTTTTCATCATATCTTTCTTCTAATTCATTCATTACTAATGACTTTATTCTAATTTCCTCTAATGCTAATTTTTTCTTGCCGCTGGTTAGATCAATACTTTTACAACCTAATATCCCTAATATTAATATCAATAATATTATTATTTTCCTTTTCATCTTATCATCTCCTTTTTTGATTTTTGTTATAGACAATTTTAAAACTTAATTCTAATATTAATTTTTTTAATATCTTAATTAAACTTTAAAAAATCTTTTATCCCTACTCCATTCCAAGCTACTCCTCGTTTTACTCCTTCCATTACTGATACATATTGAGCTAAGCCGCCTCCTAAGCTATGTCCTGTTACGGAGATATTACTTTCTGTATTTTTAGTTAATATTTTATTATAAAAATCTACAGCTAATTTAAATTGTATTCCAGGTATTCCTGCTACTATCTTTCCATTTGTTAAATAATGTTCCATTATAAAATCTCTATCTCCCAAATCTATTAAACCAAAGAAGATTTTAAAATCTTTATGACTATCATATTTCCCATTCTCTCCATCTGTACCTCTGTATGCTATTACTATTTCATCATCTTTTTCAAATGCTGCTGCATAAAATTGTTTATATTGTAATTCTATATTTTTAAATTCCTTACTCCCTTCCTTTTTTTCGCCAAAACTAGATTCATATTCTTCTTTATATTTATTTTTATATTCATCTAAATCAAATCCTTCTAATAGTTTCCAACCTTCCATTCTTTCACTAAAATAATTCCATCTTTGTTGACGTTCTGATTTGCCTGTTTCTGTTGTGTCATTAAAATGATGCTTTTTTAAAACTTTTTCTAAATTATATCCTTCGTCATCATCTATATACCTCTCATATGCTAAATCTGCCAAAACTAAAAATTCTAAATCTTTTACATTTCCTCTTTCCATTTTTACTCACTCTCCTCTTCTATTTTATACAATTCATTTCTTATATCACTTAACGTTTTTATCCTCTTATAATCTTGTTCCCAAATTATTAAATTATATATCATTTTATCTCTATACTTAAAGACATCAAATTCACTTGTTCCTCTTGAAAACCAATTACTTACTTTTAATATGTGGTCTGTATCTTTATCTTTGAAAAAATCTTCATCATATATATTTATTGTTATACTTGCCCATTTTAAATTTTGACTTTTCAAATATTTAAATAGTTCCCATACCTCTTTTATAAAAGCTTCTTTTTTTTCTTCTGTACTTGTTACATCTTCAAATATTAATATTTTAAAAGTTATAAAACTTTCTTTAGAATATTTTTTTAATATATCATATATCTTTTTTTTCTTATCTAATTTTTCTTTTGCATAGCTCCCTATGCTAGAAAGATAATATATTTTTTTTTCTTTAAATATTTTATTTACTGTTGATTTATAATATATTGTTGCTAAATCGGTTACTTTCATAAAATAATAATCCTCTAGCACAATTTTACCATATTTGACATATGCTATAAATGTTTCATCATTTATATTATTCTCTAACGGATATATCTCCAACTTCCATTTATCTCTTCTTTTATCGTATAACGTCCTTCTTATCTCAAACTTCTCATCATATCTTGTTTCCAATTCATTCATCACTAATGCTCTTATTCTTGTTTCCTCCAATGCTAATTTTTTCTTACTGTTTGTTATATCAATACTTTTACAACCTAATACCCCTAATATTAATATCAAAAATATTATTATTTTTCTTTTCATCTTATCATCTCCTTTATTGATTTTTGTTATAGACAATTTTAAAACTTAATTCTAATATTAATTTTTTTAATATCTTAATTAAACTTTAAAAAATCTTTTATCCCTACTCCATTCCAAGCTACTCCTCGTTTTACTCCTTCCATTACTGATACATATTGAGCTAAGCCGCCTCCTAAGCTGTGTCCTGTTACGGAGATTGTTTTATCTTTATTTTTTCTATCTTTTACTATATCCTTATAAAAATCTACAGCTAATTTAAATTGTATTCCAGGTATTCCTGCTATTATCTTTCCATTTGTTAAATAATGTTCCATTATAAAATCTCTATCTCCTAAATCTATTAAACCAAAGAAGATTTTAAAATCTTTATGACTGTCATACTCTCCATTGGCTCCATCTGTTCCTCTATATGCTATTACTATTTCATTATTTTTTTCAAATGCTGCTGCATAAAATTGTTTATATTGTAATTCTATATCTTCTGATTTTAATAACCATTCTTTTTTATAATCATCTGGATCATATGCTTCTAATAACTTCCAACCTTCCATTCTTTCACTAAAATAGTTCCATCTTTGGTGACGTTCTGAATCGTTAAAATCTTTCTCTAATAATATCTTTTTTAATTCATAAGTTTTATCTTTTTCCTCATACCTTTCATACGCTAAATCTGCCAAAACTAAAAATTCTAAATCTTTTACATTTCCTCTTTCCATTTTTACTCACTCTCCTATTTTTATTTTTGATAATCTTTTCTATATCCTAATAATTTTTCTATATCTTTCATTGATTTTATTTTATAATAGTCTTGTTCTTCTATCCAAAGTCCAGCATAATTTTTTTTTCCAATATTCCGTCACATCAAATTCACTTGTTCCTCTTGAAAACCAATTACTTACTTTCAATATGTGGTCTATATCTTTGTCTCTAAAAAAATCTTCATCATATATATTTATTGTTATACTTGCCCATTTTAAATTCTGACTCTTCAAATATTTAAATAATTCCCATACTTCTTTTATAAAAGCTTCTTTTTTTTCTTTTGTGCTTACTACATCTTCAAATATTAACATTTCCATATGAAAAGATAATTTTTCTGGAACTTCTTTTATTATTTTATTAATATTTTTTATTCTTTTTAAACTTTTATTAGTATCATTACCTAAACCTGTCCAATAGTACACTTTTTTTTCTCTAAATATTTTTTTTATTATTGGTCTATAATACATTGTTGTTAAATTTGATATTTTCATTGAATAATAGTTTGCTATCACTCTTTCTTTAGGATCTTTTTTAACATATGCTATAAATGTTTCATCATCTATATTATTCTCTAATGGATATACCTCCAGCTTCCATTTATCTCTCCTTTTATCATATCGAATCCTCCTTATCTCAAACTTTTCATCATATCTTGTTTCCAATTCATTCATCACTAATGCTCTTATTCTTGTTTCCTCTAATGCTAATTTTTTCTTACTGTTGGTTAGATCAATACTTTTACAACCCAATATCCCTAATATTAATATCAAAAATATTATTATTTTCCTTTTCATCTTCCCATCTCTTTTTTTATTTTTCATTTTTTTCTTCCCCCGTGCATTTGCGTAAAGTAATAAATTTTCTTGGTGAAATTCCCGTTAAGCAGCTGACATTGTCTGAGCGTAGTGAGTTTGGCAGTTGTAGGGAATGAGCCGTAGAAAATTATTACTTGAAGCATTAGCACTTGATTTTTTGTTACTTTTTCATCAAGGAAAAAGTAACGTTTTTTTCTTTTCAAATTTAAATAAAAATATTATAAAACGTTTAAAAAATAACGTTCTTATATTTTGTTATAAAAATGGTTAAATCATTGCATATTTTAAAATAAAATAGGAAAATTATTTTTAAACCATTCCTATATAAAATAATACCTTTGTTTAAATTCAAAATATCTTTTATTAAATCTTTTCTCTGTTTTTTAATTTTCTCATTTCATAATTTGATAATACTTAAAATATCCTATATTTTATTATTCTTTCAGAAGAATTATCTAAATTTATATCACGATATATCATCACCCTAATAATAACAACCCCATTCCCCTTCATAATCTACAAAGAGGACAAGTAAACTTGTCCCCATTTTATTATTCTTACTCTTGTGCAAATCCACCATCGATGTCTGTTAATTCTGTTTTGTCTTTCTTTTGTTTGATTACTATTTCAAATGTTCCTACACCTTCTGTATCACCATATTTTTCTGTATAATCTACTACAAAAGAATTTGGTAATATTATTTTTCTTACTACTTGATCTGCTGCTATTACTTCTAATGTTGTTACTCTGTAGCAATCTGCTTTTTCTGCTGATACTACTGACCATTTTGCTAAGTTCAATGTATGATCTGCTTCTTCTCCATTTACTGCTGTGATAATTTTCCCTGTTACTATTATCAATGTCCCTACATCTGTTGATCTAGCGTTTGAATCATCCGGAGTATCTGTTTTATACTCTGCCTTTTGAATGTTTGCCATCCCTAAATCAATTGTTTCGTTTTGTCCTTCTACTTTTAATCTGAATCCCATACTGTGTAACCTCCTATGATTTTTTTTGGAATGTCTCAATCATAACTTATCATTTCTTCATATCAAATTTTATAAAATAATCACTATTTTCTTATGAAGATAATAAATATTTTTTCAACTATTCCTTATTCTAAAAGGGCGTCCCCCTTTATTAATTTATTAATTCGAGTTAGCACTCTTTGTTATTGCTATTTCTAAATTTTTCACACTTCCATTAAACGCTAACTCTATTTGACACACATTGTTTTTTTCATCTATTATATTACTTATACTATCCCCTGTTTGAAATATTGAATTCACAAATCCCATATCATTATTCCATATACTCTTTTGACTCTTTGGATTATTACTGAAAAATTTTATTATTTTATCTTGTCTAAAATCACTTGTATGAAATCTTAATATTCTTTCTATATAACTACTTACTGTTGTTTTATAAATTGGATCAAATCCTTCTTCTGTCAATGACAAGCTTCTTGCTTTATATACTGTTATTCTTTTTACTAATTCTCCATCTATTTGTGCATTTTCTGATGAAAATACAAATCCAAAATTATTCCTGTTTATTTCATCTTTTATTGTATTTGTAAATCCTGATATTTCTTTTGCTAATGTAGTTACTGTTTTTAAACTATTATCTCCACTTTCTAAATCATATCTTACTCCTGGATATTTGTTTGTTGCATTTCTAAATTTCCCTTTTAGATATTCTGGACATTGATATGATGAAACTAATCCTGCTGCTACATATGATGCATCTATATATACACCTTCTAGCCACAATTTCATTATATCTTCTTTTAATTTTGATAATTCTACTCCCCCACCATCATTTACTTTTAATCTACTATCCAATACCACTCCTGATTTATCTTTTGGTATTATTGTGAAATTCGGTAAACAAGGAATTGCAAATTCACTATATTTTTGCTTCATTAATGGTTCACATTTTGTTATATATTTTTCCACTCCTATTGTTGCCATACTATTGAATGTTGTCTCTTCTTTTGATTGGAAATTAAAGAAAATTTGAATTTTATAATCTTTCGCTATATCCAATATTTGTGTTAATGTTTCCATTGTATTTCCTTTTTCTTTTGATACTTTTTTACTACCTTTAAATCTTTCTCTTCTTAATTTAGGTTTTGCACTTGATTCAAATTCTATCGCTGGAACTATTCCAAACCATATTGTGTTATTAAAATCATTCTTTGCATTTATTGTATTTAAATATTTTAAAAATCTATCTTTATTATTGCTTTTTACCATCATATCCACTTTTGTATTTGTTATTATTAGTGATGGTTTCATCTCTTTACTTTTTGTTTCATATTGCTCAAAGTACATTTTTATTCCCAATATCTTTTCTATTAATGGTTTTGCTGCTTTTACAAATTCATCTTTTGAACTTTTATAAAATTCTAAATATGAATTATAATTTGCTACTTCCTTTTCTACATCTATTTCATCTTGAACTACTGGCATTGGGGCAAATGTTCTTAATACTAAATCTTTTACATATGGTGTTGGACTTTCTGTTATTTCAGTATAATCTTCTTCTAATACTTCTAATAATCTATTAGCATTTTCTTGTCCTTTTACCAATAGTGCACTACTTTCTGCTTTCGGAGCTTCCAATATTTTTAATTCTCCTTGTTCTCCCATTGTAAGCATTCCTACTTTTATTGCTTCTGACTCTGCATCTTCTGGTTTTTGTCCTAATAATAGTCTTGTTTTTATATCTTCTATTGCTATTGGTAACATTCCCATTACATTATTATAGTTTTTACTTGCTTCTTCAAATTTAGAATTTAATTTGTCTCCTATTTCGCCTTTACTTGGATCTTCTTCATCTAACTCTTCATATTTCCCATGTAAATATCCTATTTCTTTTCTTATTTGCTTTATATCTTCCATTACTTTCTTTGGCGATATCATTTCCAATACATTTTCAAATTTAAAATCTACATTTTTTATCCCTTGATTTTTCTTTGTATCTATTAAGGTAAATAGCATCTTTAAAAAATCATTATTTTCATCTAATGGTATTTCTGATATTGCCTCTTCTGGTAATCCTTCTGGTTTCACTAACGAATACACCACTTTTTGATTTGTTGCATTGTAAAACGAATACACTTTTGGTTCAAACTTATTCAGAAATTCATCGAAATCTCTTATTAACAAATGTTCGTTAATTTCTGTTAATTTCTCATCGCTCAAACTTTCATACCCTTTTACATCTCCAACTAATGTTAATAAATCTAATTTCTCCGGATTTAACTCCTCAAATAGCATTGTCCTATTTGTTTGTGTTATTATTTCCATTCTCATCCTCCTTATTTTATTTGCTTTTTTTATTTATAGTATGATTTTAGAAAACTACCTTTCGGGAGTTTAATCATAGTTTTTTACTATCTTTCTAATTTATATCCTCTGCCTATCAATGTTACCAACTTTTCTTTCATCAGTGGATCTTTCTGCCTTATTTTCTTAACAAACGCATCTACTCTTCTGTTTCCTCCTCTATAATTTCCTCTCCAAACTTTTTCTATTATTGCTTCTCTACTACAAACCACATTAGCATTTTCCCTGAAAAATTTTGATAATTCATACTCTTTATCTGTTAAATTTTCTGGTATTTCACCTATTTCTATTGTTGCTACACTATCCATTAATATCTCTTTGTTTATATCTCTTTTAAATCCTTTTTCTTCTATATTAAATGCTCTTTTTATTTTATGTATCACTTCATCACTTGTAAATGGTTTCCTCAAATAATCATCTGCTCCATTTTTAAAACTCCTTAATACTGTTTCACTGTCATCTATTGCACTTATTATCATTATATATGGGTTATTATATTCTTTTCTATTTTTGTCTATAAATTTACAAACATCTAATCCACTTATATCTGGCAAATTTAAATCCAACAATATTACTTCTGGTTTTTTTTCTTCCACAGTTCTTACTGCATCTCGTCCATTCTCACTTTCATACACTATAAAGTTTTCTTCCAACAAACTTATTTTTATAACTTCTCTAATTAAAGGATCATCCTCTACAATTAATACTTTCACTATTATCCTCCTCTTTTTTTATTTCGATTAATTTAAAATGACTTGTAGAAAAGAAAACGAAGTGTTTGATTTTTTTGAACTTTCAAATTTATTTATTATTTTCACACCACAGCAATAATATATCATATACAGAATATTTTGTCAACACTTTTTTTATCTATATTGATACACAATGTTCTTTATGTGCATATCTCGAATTCTCGTCCATCCACCGCTTCCTTTTGTACTTTTTTTAAATGCAGCTTTATTTTTTGAATTCTCGTGCTATTTTCTGTAATAGTTTTTCTTTTTCAAAATTATTCCTGATTTAGAACAGAAAAAGCTTTCTCCAAATATATAGGAGAAAGCTTTTTCTGTTTTATTTTTTTATGTGCTTCTCATAAAAAAGCCTTGAGCCTTTTAAAAGAAAATCAAAATATTATTTTAAAATCGTCCCTTATACTTATATAATAATCACTTTTATCATTTATCACTATCCAGATAATATTTCTCAAAATTTCCATTTGAAGTTTCAATATAATATATATGCTTCTTTTTTCCATATATATCAATATATGCATCTATTATCTTTTTATTAATATCTCCAGATAATATTTTTATAAATACTCTATCCTCTTCTACATAATTTCCTGCTTTATCATATAACTTAATTTCCATTGGATTTGTATCTGCATAATCTCCACTTGCATTTTGCCATATAACTGATTTATATAAATTCCCACTACTATCATTAAATTCACCAATCTCTTCTATACTATTATTAGCTATAATAATTTTCCAAATATAATTTTCTGTAGGATTAAATATCAATTTAACATCAATATCTTTATCACTTGTATCACAATCATTAGAATCAAATATATAGTTATATGCTATAGCTGTTCCACTTGTTAAAGGAATTATTATCTCACTTCCCTCTTTTTCTTGATACCCCAATTTATCTCCGTTACCATTTATTGCATTAAATACAGGAACAGTATTATCATAATTAAATATATTATTAAATTCACTTTTACTACCTTTTATTACTGATTCATTCCCTGCATTATCTACTACTTGTACAAATATATCTTTTTCTCCATCATTCCCTAAATTTAACGAAAAATCAGTTGGACTATTATATAAAATATAATTTTCACTACTTAAATCTCCACTCAATCCATATTTCATACCACCAACTCCTGCTAAATTATCACTAGCAGCTATATTTAATTTTAAATTACTACTATTTCCATAATATATTCCACTAGTTTCCCCAGTTCTGTATACATCACTATCATTATCTCTTAAATATATATTACTTATAACAGGTTTTGTTATGTCTAATTTTACTCCATTTGTCTCCACAACATCTGATATATTTCCTGCTTTATCATATACTTTCATTTTTTGAATATATATTAACTCATTTGGCTTTGTATTATCATATTCTGTTAAATTAAGAGCTGATTTTATTCCTGTCCCTGTTGTATTCCCTATATTTTCCCAATTGGACACTACTCCTTCACTATCCCATACTCCATATTCATAATGGTTCACTCCACTTAGATTATCTAATGCTCCTTTATAATTGTATTTTAATGTATATGTAACCCCTTCTGGTGTCTCTCCATTTGTCCATTCCACATCTTCCGTTTTATCTGCTCGTACATCTATTAAATTCATTCCACTTACATCTGGTTTTGTTTTGTCAAATTTAACTCCATTTGTTTCTACATCTATATAATTCCCTGCTTTATCATATACTCTTATTTTTTGAATATATATTGTATTATCTGTATTATCATATTCTGTTAAACTTAATCCTGATTTTGTTGTAACTCCTGTTGATACTCCTCTATTTTCCCAATCAAATACCGTAACATTTTCAGATCTGTTCCAAGCTCCATATTCATAATGGTCCACTCCACTTAAACTATCAGTTGCTCCATTGTACATACATTTCAATGTATATGTAGCCCCTTCTGGTGTTTCTCCATTTGTCCATTCCACATCACTTGTCAAATCTGCTCTTACATCTATTAAGCCCATTCCAGTTATATCTGGTTTTGTATCATCAATTTTCAATTCAAATTTCTTAATTTGTCCTTTTACTCCATCTGGATAAACTGCTCTTATAAAGAATGTTTTTACTCCTTCTGAAATATTAAAATCATCTAAATTTGTAGCAGTTGTATTACCTGTAAAATCTCCATCTGATATTGTTATGCTATCTTTTGATCCAGCCTTCATTCCATATTCATAACTACTCGCATAACTATCTTCTATCCATTCAATATAAATTTTACTATCAACTGGTTCTCCTGTATTATTCCATATACTTTCTAATATTTCATCTGTTTTACTGTTATTTTTATATATATTTATATTTCCAAATTCTGTTTTACAAATTATACCATCACTTCTTACTGGAGCTGTTTTTTTATGATTAACTCCATAATCTGCCCTAACCTCAATATAATAAGTATAATTATTTGTAAGAGGTATTCCGCCTTGAGATATTTCTAAATTTTTATTATTATTTACCCAATTCTGCACTACACTTTCTACTCCAGAACTATTTTTAACGTAAATTTTATATTCAAAATAGTTTATACTATCTACATTAGAAGTTGCATCTATTTTTATCATTCCATATATTCCAGAACTTCTACTTGTCACATCATAATCTTTAGAATTATCTCCTGATAACGTATCCCATACATCTGTAATATTGATTATTGTATTCAAATATACTGAATTACTAACATACACATCTGAATAAATAGTTCCTTTTTTTTCTCTTACATATATATAATAATTCCCTTCCAAAGTATATGAAGACAAATCTTTATTTATATCTGTCCCTTTACTTGGTATCTCTTCCCAAGGAACTATAACATTATCTTTAGAATAAACTTCACTATTTCCAATTGAAAATTCTATTGAATCAATATAATCTTTTGGTTCATGTTCAGTTTGTCCATAAAGATAATCTGCTATATTTATAGTAGCAGTTAATGTCTTATCTGTAAAATTAATTGGCGAAACCGAATTAATTTTAAATAATAAACTATTTGAATCTCCTGGTGTTCCTTTTCTTATATTTCCATATTTATCTAAGTTTTTTTGTATGTTACTGTCAGTTACTCCTGTAAAAGTGTACCAGCTAGTATCAAGAGTTCCATCTCCACTTGCAGTTCCAGGAGGAATAGTGTTTTCTTGAAATCTTTCCATAGATATTCCACCAACTTCATTTTTCCCTTTTGGCCAACTGCTATTTTCTATGTTTACCATATCTACTGTAATATAATTATTATCTTTTAATATCAACTGTTCTCCAGAATTATTCAAATTCATTTTATTACTATCTGCGCATACAAAAACTCTTACTTTCTCATTGCTGGTTACAGAATTATCTGCAATGGTCCAACCTGTTATATTGGAATTATCTTCATTTTGTATTAATAAATATCCATCTGCTGGAATAGTTGTACTACTTCCACTTATCCCTTTTGCATTAGCAATCTCTATATAAGGATTGCTATTTTGAGAATACTGTGCATTATTAATCATCCATCCTTCAAGGTCTACATCATATGGAGTTTTATTTCTAAGCTCAATATATTCATCTCCAGCCCACATTACTTCATTTATAACTATTTTTTGATATCCATAAATCTTTTGTAATTCTTCTAATGATAAAGCATCTCTATATATTCTTATCTCATCTAATAATCCAGTATAATAGAGACCAGTTCCTCTATAATCTCCCGAATCGTGAAATTTAGTTCCATTATTAACAGCTCCAACTCCAATATTTCCTGGATGTGGCCACAATTTTGAACCTTCGGCAGTTCCAACAAGCTCCATATTTAGATATGCTTTCATAGCTCCGTTTTCTAAATTTGATGTTCCATCCAATACTAAGACGGCATTATACCATCTTCCAGCTACAATATCTGCACTAATAAAACTATAATCCCAATTACTTTCACTTGTTGGTTCATTCCATCCGCCATAATATATTTTACCATTTTCTATATAAATATTTAAACCTCTTACAGTTCCTCCCTCTTCATATAAAACCTGTTTTGTCGTTACATCATCTGTTTTAAACCAAAGTGAAACTGTTCTTTTGCTAATAGTTGCCGTATTCAAATCTTCTGTATTTGGAACTTCTACATATGACGCACCGTCAAATCTGGCTCCTTGTTCTTGTTTACCAGGTTCATATATAATATTTCCATGTTTTACTCCATCATTTCCACTTTCGCTTTCATCTTTTACTTTCCCATCTCCTGTGTCTCTTTCAAATGGATAATATATCTCTAATCTGTTCTTATAGTCTTTATGTATCTCCTTATATAAGTCCGCTACCTCTTCATCAGATAAACCTCTACCATAGAATTTAACATCATCCATATTACCTTGAAAATAATTATTATTAATATCTTTTCCTAAAATCCAAGAATTTCCATAAACTTCATTAAATGCAGAACTTACATTCTCTTCTGATTTTTTCTCTCCATTTATATAAACTGTCACTTTAGAAGAGAGAGCAGTTAATTTTTCTACTTTTACTACAAACTGCTGAAATTCACGACTTTTAAAACCACTACTGCTAAAATCTATATTCTTATCATTCAAATCAACATATAATCCAGTAGTAGAATATCCTGCTGTAAATAGATTATCTCCGTTAGTAAAACTTTTCGAAACAAAAGCTTGATTTGTCTGTGTTTCATCTGGTCTTACCCACATTGCAACGGTAAATGTAGGTGGCACATAAAAATCTGTTAAATTTATATACCCATCTATTCCATTAAACAAAGCTTCCTTCCCAAAATATCCATCTTCATAACGTACTCCACCATATAATGTCCCATTGTTTCCATTCCCACTTTTATCATTAGATGTACTATCATCAAATGGGTAATATGCTATTACATCTAACCCTACACTATACAATTCATCTATTTTATCTTGATTAATTGCTTCATTAAAAGTATGAATTTCATCCATATATCCCTTAAAGAAATATTTTGTACTACCACCATCATCTCCTATATCATGAAATTTTGTTCCATTATTTTCTGCTCCTATCCCCACAAGTCCTGGATGTGGCCATAATTTTGACCCTTCCTGCTCATCAAGCAATCTGCTGTTTAAGTATGCTTTAAAAGCTCCTGATGTTAATTGATCAGTTCCATCTAAAACAAGTACAGCATGATACCATTTATCTACTTCTATCTCATCAGTTGAAATAGATGAATATTTCCAATTGCTTTCATTCGAAGGTTCATTCCACCCGCCAAAATATAATCTTCCATTATATATGTATATATTTAAACCTCTAACTGTTCCACCTTCTTCATATAAAATTTGCCTACTATTTAAATCTTCTGGCTTAAACCATAATGATATTGACCGCTTATCATGAACTCCTGTGTTAATAGAATCAGTATTTGGAACCTCTATATAATCATCTATTCCATCAAAATATGCTGTCTTTCCAAGATTTACTCTTTTAGTCTCATCTTGTATCGTTACTCCATTATGTAATATTCCATCATTCCCACTATTGCTCTCATCTTTTGTACTATCTGGTGTCACGCTATCTGGATTATTATGTGTAAATGGATAATATATTGTAAAATTTTCATTTGCTCCAGCTGCTCTATATAGTTCTGTTATTTCATCAACACTTAATTCTTTTCCATAAATTCTAATGTCATCTAATTCCCCATTAAAATATTTATTAGTTGAGTTTGCCCCAATTTTCCACCCATTTCCTATGCTGTCTCCAATTACACTGTTCATATCTTTTTCCCATAAAATCTCTGAATTTCTATAAACCTTTACATTCGATCTGTTTGCATCTATTTTCTTTATAACTACAGCTAAATGTTCCCATCCTTTTAATTTTATCCCTTCTGAATTAATACTATCTCTTATTTTCACAAAAACTCCATTATTATCATATCCAAAATCAAAAATATTATTCCCGCTTAAATCTGTTTTAGATATAAATCCACTTTCATCTATAGAATTTGGATTTGCCCACATTACCACTGAAAATGTTTCTGGCACACTAAAATCATCTGTTAGAATATTAGAATCCACTCCATTAAATACTCCAGCTCCATCCACTTCTCCATTTGAATCAAAAGATATATTTGTACCTGTTCCATTATGATTATTTCCACTATAATCATTAGTATCAGAATCTAATTTATAATGAGCTATTAATTTCAGACCATTTGTATATATCTTAGATATTTCAGAACTACTTAATTCTCGTGAATATATCTTAAAATCATCCATAATCCCATTAAACCAATAATCAGGACCAGTTGCTCCATCTACTGTTGTTGCTTCAGACCCAGTTCCTACAAATCCATATCTATCAGCTCCCGTACCAATCCCTTTACTTGCATGTACCCCTGTTTTTTCTGCTACTTTTTCTCCATCTACATATATTTTTTTACTCCCATTACTATAAGTTGCTGCAACTAAATGCCAATTTCCATCTACATAATCTTTATCATATCCGAAATCATCTGTTGCAGTTCCTAAAGAACTTGTATCCCAACCTATATTATTATTCATATCATCTTTTAATGATAATCTAAAATTCTCACTTCTATCAAAACTTGATATTATTTGCTTATTTTCAGATGAAGATTTAACCCAAGCCATTACAGTTAAATCTGTTATCCCATTGGCATTTCCAAAATTAAGATTATCAATACTTAAATAATCTCCAGTTCCATCAAAATATCCACCTTTTCCATCTATTCCACCATCAACTGTGTGAAATCCTCCTTTTATTATTCCATTATTGTTATTATATGACATATCTTTTACTTTTCCTGATATTTCATTATCAAAATCATAATACACCAATAGATCTGGCTTGCTAACATAATTTTTCCCTATTTCATCTGCTGTTAAAGCTTTTCTGTAAATTTTCACATCATCAATAGCCCCATTAAAATATCTATCATTATTTACACTTCTTCTGCCTATATCTAGTTTTTCATTTGATGTTAATAAATCTCCAGTATAACCAGTTGTTGTTTCTAAAGCCCCATTCACATATAGCTTCATATTAATTCCATCATATGTACCAACTACATAATACCATTTATCCGCAACTGGAGAAGTTGTACTTTGTATATATTTTCTTCCACTAGTTGTATTTATTGCAAATTCAAATTTATCATTACCACTGCTATGTTGTAATTGATATTGATCATCTCCATTTTTGGATAATATTTCTGCATAATTTTCTCCTGTAGTTGGATCTATATTCCATTTTATCCAAGCTGATAATGTTAATTGTTTTGTTGGATTCAAACTTTCTGAATCATCTACTTCAACATATCCTGTGCTTCCATCAAAACTTAAAGCTTTTCCAGAATCTCCATCTCTATTTTCAGTCTCTACTACTCCACCATTTATAATCCCATCATTATTAAAGCCTGAACTATCTAATGTTAATCCTCCATCAAATTTATATTCAGCAACTAAATCTTGTCCTTCTAAATATAAGCTATTTATCTCACTTTGACTTAACTCTTTTGAATATATTCTAAATTCATCTATATATCCATCAAACCAGTAATCAGGACCAGTCGTCCCATCTTCACTATTTGCTTCAGAGCCAGTTCCAACAAATCCATATCTTAATGTATTACTTCCCAAACCTGTTTCATTTCCAGCTTTGCTCTCAACTAAATTTCCATCTACATATATTTTTTTATTCCCTTTATTATAAGTTGCTACCACAAAATGCCACTTTCCATCTGTATAATCACTGCTGCTTCCAAAATCATCTGTTACATTCCCAGAAGTTGTATCCCAACCTATATTATTATTCATATCATCTTTTAAAGATAATCTCCAATTTTCACTTCTATCAAAGCTTGATATTATCTGTCTGTTTTTACTATCTGATTTTACCCAAGCTGCCACACTTAAATTTTCTAAATCTGCACTATTTTTAAAATTCAAAGCTTTTATCGCTAAATAATCTCCATTTCCATCAAAATAACCACATTTACCTACTTTCCCACTGTTTACTATAGAAAAGTCCCCTTTTTCTATCCCATCATAACCATTTTCAGTTGTATCCTTTACATATCCTAAACTGTCATCTTCAAAATCATAATAAAGTAACAGATCTGATTTCTGTTGATATAAATAATTTTCTGGTATAATTTCTCTTGTACCACCTGGAGGTATCCAAGATAATTGTGCTACTGCATTTCCTGTATTTTCATAATATTCCATTTTTATATAATACTCTTTATTTGCCTCTAAATTTATTGTTGCTGTATCATCTGTAGTTCCATGCAAAGTCCAATTATTAATTAAGGTATTAGTTGAATCTTTTATCCATAATCTAACTCCATCATCTGATGTTGTTATAAATTGATAATTCCCAGCAATATCTTTTGTTTTTACAAATCCTTCCCATCTCACTGAAAAATCGTCATTATTTATAAGACTATCTGGAGATCCAGTCCCCCAATTAAAATTTATTTCATTATCTATTCTAGTTAAAGCTGGAGTCCCATTTAGATCTATATTATTAAAATATTCTCCTTTGATACAATTATATGAAGGACTAGTTTCTTTATAATAATCTTTTATCTCTTGACCAGTTAAAGCTTTATTATAAATTTTTATATTGTCTATTGCTCCTTTTAAATTTTTTCCAGTTATTAATTTATTTGATGATATATTTATATTTCCACTTTTTCCAACAAAATTATCTCTAACATTATTTATATATATATCCATAGATGAGCCATCATATGTTCCGCTTACTAAATACCATTTTTTAGCAGAAATATTACTATTTGAAATTAATTTTGTACCATTTATTTCAAAAAATAATTTTCCATTTTCATATCCAATTCCATACTGTCCATTTTTTTCAGTTACATAAGTAGCTATAGTTGGTAATTCGTCAAATTTCACCCAACTCATTACAGATATTTTATCTGTAGGATTTAAACTTCCAGAGTCGGCTGTTTCAATATAGCTATCTACATTCCCTGCGAATCCATATGCTTCATTCGCTTTTCCACTATTATTTCCAGTAAGTGTTATATTATAACCTATCCCAGTATTATTATTTCCACTACTGTCATTAGTATCTCCTATAAATTCATAATCTAATATTAGATCAGAATAGGCTTGTGCTAAATTTAAAGCTGGAATAATCTCTCTTGTCCCACTTGGTGGAATCCATGATAATTGTGCTACTGCTGCTCCTGTATGTTCATAATATTCCATTTTTATATAATATTCTTTATTTGCCTCTAATGTTATTGTCCCTGTATTATCTGTGCTTCCATGCAAACTCCAGTTACTTATTAATGGCGTACTGCTATCTTTTACCCATAATTTCACTCCATCATCTGATGTTGTTATGAATTGATAATCTCCAGCAATATTTTTTGTTTTTACGACACCTTCCCATCTCACTGAAAAATCGTCATTATTCACAACAGTATCAGGAGAGCCAGTCCCCCAATTAAAATTTATTTCATTATCTATTCTCTCCAAAACTGGAGTTCCTGATAAAGTTATATTATTAAAATATTTTCCTTTTATCCCTTTATATGACGGCTTTTCTTCATTATACATATTTAATATTTCAGTGTTATTTAAAGCTAAATTATAAATTTTAACTTCATCTATAATCCCAGAAAAATTTTTCCCCGTTAGTATAGAGTTTGTGTTAGTAATTATAGGATCGGAATAATTTGTTTGATTTTCTAAATTCCCATTTACATATATTTTTAATGAACTTCCATCATAAGTCCCAACTACAAAATACCATCTATTAGTATTTACAATAGAACTACTTTCTATACTTTTATTCCCATTTAATCCAAATGAAAATTTACTATTATCACCATTATGACCTAATGAATATTGTCCTGATTTATCAATAATTTTATTGTTTAATACTCCATCTTGAGGATTTATATCCCATTTTACCCAACTAGCAACAGTAATATTTGATGAAATATTTAAACTATTCGAATTTGAAGTAGATATATAACTACTATTTGTTCCAGCAAATTTATACGCACTATCATTTCTATTATTTCTATCTTGAGTTAATACTGCATTAGATACTATTCCATTATTATTATTTCCACTACTATCTTTTGCATCTCCTATTAATCTATAATCTAATACCAAATCAGAAAAAGCCTCTTTTAAATTTGAAGCAGATATAATCTCTCTTGTTCCACCTGGTGGTATCCAAGATAATTGTGCTACTGCTGCTCCTGTATGTTCATAATATTCCATTTTTATATAATATTCTTTATTTGCCTCTAATGTTATTGTTCCTGTATTATCTGTAGTTCCATGCAAAGTCCAATTACTTATTAATGGTGTACTACTATCTTTTATCCATAATTTTACTCCATCATCTGATGTTGTTATAAATTGATAATCTCCACTAATATTTTTTGTTAATAATACTCCTTCCCATCGCACTGAAAAATCGTCATTATTAATAGTACTAGGACTCCCACTCCCCCAATTAAAATTTATTTCATTATCTATTCTCTCTAAAGCAACTCCTCCACTTAAATCAATACTATTATAATACTCTCCTTTTATTCCCCCAAAAACAATTACAGATATAATAAAATATAATATAATCCCCGCTCTTTTCATAATAATCTCCTCCAAAATTTACATTGTAATTTTTATAAACTTTTGACACTCCCAATTTAAAAATATTTTACTTTTAATTATTAATTATCAGTTATCCATTATCTTTTTCTCTACTATATATTATACCCCATTTTCACCTATTTTCCTACAAAAAAAAAGAGTTGCCATTATAATATGACAACTCTTTTATAAATTATTTTTTTAATTTAAAATATACACCTGCAAGTGGTGGCAAAGTTATATCAATCGAATAACCTTTTCCTTGCCATGGAATTTGCTCACTCCAAACTCCACCATAATTCCCATTATTACTTCCAAAATAATTTTCCGAATCACTATTTAATATCTCTTCATAGTAACCTTCATCAGGAACTCCTAATCTATATCCATATCTAACCATAGGAGTAAAATTAAATACACAAACTATTCTTTCATCAGGATTATTCCCTTTTCTTACAAATGAAATAACACTATTGTCTGCATCATTAAAATCTATCCATTCAAATCCTTCACCAGAAAAATCATTTTCCCATAATCCATTATTTTCTTTATATACTCCATTTAAATCTTTTATAAAATTTTTCAAATTATTATGTGGAGCATATTCTAACAAATCCCAATCTAAACTTTGTTTACAATTCCATTCTTTCCATTGTCCAAATTCTCCGCCCATAAATATTAGTTTCTTCCCAGGATGAGCGTACATATATGAATAAAATAGTCTTAAATTAGCAAATTTTTCCCAATATTCTCCAGGCATTTTATCTAACATAGATTTTTTTCCATGAACTACTTCATCATGAGATAAAACTAATATAAAATTTTCTGAAAAAGCATATACTAAAGAAAAAGTTAAACTATTTTGATGATATCTTCTAAATATAGGGTTTTTTTCAATATATTCAAGAGTATCATTCATCCATCCCATATTCCATTTCATAGAAAAACCAAGTCCACCTAAATATGTTGGCTTCGATACTCCTTGCCAATCTGTTGATTCTTCAGCGATTGTTACTATTCCAGGATAATATTCATGAGAAATAGAATTAAAATATTGTAAAAACTCTATTGCTTCAAGATTTTCCCTACCCCCAAATTTATTAGGTACCCATTCATCTGCTTCTCTGCTATAATCCAAATATAACATTGATGCTACAGCATCCACCCTTACACCATCAAAATGAAATTTATCAAACCAATATAATGCGTTACTTATTAAAAAGTTTTTAACTTCATTTCTTCCATAATTAAATATATAAGTTCCCCAATCTTTATGCTCCCCTTGTCTTGGATCTGCATGTTCATAAAGAGCTGTTCCATCAAATCTTCCTAATCCATGTACATCTTTTGGAAAATGTCCAGGAACCCAATCTAATATAACTCCTATATTCTTTTCATGAAATTTATCTATTAAATACATTAAATCTTCAGGTTTTCCAAATCTACTTGTTGTTGAAAAATATCCTGTAACTTGATATCCCCAAGACTCATCTAATGGATGTTCTAATATTGGCATAAATTCTACATGTGTAAAATTATTTTCACTTACATAATTTACTAATAAATCCGCCATTTCTCTATAAGTTAAAACTCTATTTTCCTCTTCTACTTTTCTTGCCCAAGAACCTAAATGTACTTCATAAGTTGACATTGGAGAGTTCAATTGATCTTTTTCTCTTCTATTTTTTAGCCACTTATCATCATTCCAGTCATATTTGTTATCTATTTCATAAACTACAGAGGCATTATCTGGTCTTACTTCTGAATAAAAGGCATATGGATCTGATTTTAATAAAATATCATTATTTTTAGTTTTAATCTCAAATCTATACAGTTCACCTTCTCCAATATTAGGAATAAATAGCTCCCATACTCCAGAATTTCCTAATATTCTCATTTGATTAACTCTTCCATCCCAACTATTGAAATGTCCAACTACACTTACTCTTTCTGCTTCTGGTGCCCATACTCCAAAAGAAACTCCTTTTACTCCATCAATCTCTTTTATGTGTGCTCCCAATTTCTCATAAATTCTATGGTGATTTCCTTCATTAAATAGATACATATCATATTCTGTTATTGAAGGTAAAAATGAATACGCATCGTATCTTTCCCATTCAACACCATTATGACCTGTATATTTAAATTTATATTTTGCAAAATCTTCTAATTCTACTTTTTTTTCAAATAACCCATCTTCTGTAATTCTATCCATTTCTATAGGGCTTTCTAATTCATTAAAAATTATTTCTATTTTTTTTACTGCTGGATTATATGCTCTAATTGAAAAATCTTTCTCATTTATTTTATGAATTCCTAAAACACCATGAGGATCTCTTGAAGTAGCATTTACTATTTGATTAATTTCCCATTCATTTAATGTTGTCATTGCTCTCCCCCTTATTATTTTTAATATTCTCTTTTTAATCTTCTCTTAATGCTAATGGCATAGTTAAATATATAAATTTATTATTACCTTCTCCCTCAATTAAAACTCCACTACTTGCATTTGACATATTCAATTCTATATTTTCTTCTTCTACTTGCAATATATAATCTAAAATAAATTTTACATTTAAAGAAATTTTAAGGTCATCACCCTCTTTTAATATATCTAACTCTTCATTTACTTTTGCTTTATCTGAAATACCTTTTATATATAATTTATTCCCAACAAAATTAAATAATCCACTATTTTTACCTTCTTTATTATTTCTAACAAATAATAGCACTCTCTTCATTAATGATATCATCTCATCTTTTTTCATAAAAATTTTCTTACTATATTCTTGATTTTTTAATATATTTGCATAATCAGGATAAGCTAAATCTATAATTCTACTTAATATTGCAACTTCTCCAATTACAAAAAATATTTGGTTCCCCTCAAATTTTAAATTAATGACATCACCTTCAATAGTTTTTAAAGTTTTTATTAAACTATCTACCGTTTTTAAAGGTATACTAATTTTTAAAATTTTATTGCTCACTGTATCTGTAGATAAAGTTTCTTCAAAATAAGCCAATCTAAAACTATCAGTCCCTATCATTTTTATCTTTTTATCTTCTATTTCTAATCTAACACAATTTACTGCTAAATTCTCTGTATCACTTGTTGCTATACTCACTTTTTCCAAACCGTCTAAAAATATAGTTTTGTTAATATAATATTCATTTCCATGCTCTAATAATTTTATTCTTGGATATTCATCAGAATCATATACGTAAAATTCTGATTCAGAATATTTTGTTATTACTTTCAATTCCCCATCTTTTTCATTTATCTGTACAGTTTCATCTGAAATTTCTTTTAAATATTCCACTAATAATTTATGAGAAAATGCGACTGTCCCTTCTTCAATAACTTCCCCTTCTATTGTTGAAGTAATTGTCATCTCAAGATCTGTTCCTTTTAATGTTATTATATTTCCTTTTGCTTCCATAAAAAGTCCAGAGATTATCGGTCTTATTTTATTTTCTGATATTGCTCTTTCTACTATTTGAATTACTCCTAAAAATTTTACTCTATTTACTTTTATATTTAACATATTCTCTCCTATCCTCCTAGTCAAAACTTTTCAACCCTTCTGCTTCTGTGTTAAAAATTTCAAAAAATTTATTTAATCTTGTTAATTCGAATATTTTTCTTATACTCTCTGTTAAATTTGTTATTTTTAAATTTCCTTTTTCTTTTCTGCTCTTCTTTAACATTGCTACTAAAACCCCAAGACCTGAACTGTCCATATAAGATACTTTTTCTAAATTTATTAAAAGTCTATTTTTATTATCTTCTAATAATTTATTAAGCTCTTTTTTCAAAGATATCGAAGTATATACATCAACTTCACCATCTATCTTTACAATAGTAACTTTCTTTTTTTTATCTTCGCTATATGATACTTTCATTTTTACCTCCATCTATTTATTCTATAATTTTAAAATATTTTACTTTATATTGCTTTCATCATACTCTATTGTAAATACTTTATCAAGACTTGTCAATTCCAAGACTTGTTTTATTGCATTTTTAGGAGATAATAAAATCATTTTCCCATTTATTTTTTTTAATCTCTTCATTGTAGATACTAAAACTCCTAATCCAGAACTATCTACATACTCTACATTTCTAAGATCTATTATTATTTCTTTTACTCCGTTATCTATCATTTCTGATAATTCCTCTCTTATTTCAGAAGCGTTATATACTTCAATCTCTTCCGTGGGAATATATATTGCTTTTTCTTCTGTTATTTTTTTTATTTCTCTCCCCATACAAATCACTCCTTTCTCTATTTCAGCCCTAACAAATCTTTTTTTAAAACAGATTTCAATTTTTTTAATGCTTTTTTTTCTATCTGTCTAACTCTTTCTCTTGTAATATCATATTTTTTACCAAGTTCCTCTAATGTTAAAGGCTTTATTCCTCCCATACCAAATCTAGAAATAACTATATCCCGTTCTCTTTCATTAAGAATTTCCATTTCCTTTGAAATGTTTTCTTTTATAACTTCATCTAAAATGTCATCTTCTAACATTTCGCTTTCTTTTTCTGGAATAATATCTTCTAAAAATATATCTTCCCCAACTGATGTACTTAAAGATACCATATCTTGAAACTCTATCAAAATTTGATGAACTTTATCTTTGTCTAAATTTAACTCTTCTGAAATTTCTTCTGGTGAAGGATACTTGTCATAAACCGACAAATATTTCCCTATGTACATATTTATTTTATTTAAAATATCATGTTTATATGAAGGAATTCTTATCCCTCTCCCTTTATTTATTATAGACTTTGTTATAGTTTGTTTTATCCACCATACAGCATAAGTACTAAATCTAAACCCCCTTGAAAGATCAAATTTCTCTATAGCATAAATTAGCCCTATATTGCCTTCGCTAATCAAATCCATAAAACTAAGTCCTTTGTTTCTATACCCTTTAGCAATTTTTATCACAAGTTTTAAATTTGATAATATAAGCTCTTCTTTTGCTTCTTCATTTCCTTTCTTAGACTCTTCTATTAATTTATATTCTTCTTCTTTAGTTAAAAGTTTAAAATCTTTTATATCACTTAAATAAAGTTTTATTAAATTTTGTGCATTTTTCATTCGCACCACTTCTTTACAGATTCTTTTAACTCTTTAATATCATTAATCGGCTTAGTTATTAATCCTACAATCCCTAATTCTGTTAATTCTTTAATTAATTCTTCTTGCTTTAATGCTGATATTATAACTATTTTAGTTTTCTTCAACTTTCCAATTACTTGTTTTATTACTTCTTCTCCTCTAATAAACGGAAGATTTAAATCCACCAAAGCTAGATCATAAGTATCAGATTCTAATTCTTCAATTGCTTCAATTCCATCTTCAACTTCTGTAAATTCATAATTTTTCCCTAATATTTCCATATATAAAAATCTTGCATATTTCTCGTCATCTACTATTAATATTTTTTTCATTTATAAAACTCTCCTTTTAGTTCACGAGACATTAATTTTTGTAAAATAACTTTCGGCTTCTCGCTCTCATATATTATTTTATATACTGATTCCACCACCGGCATTTCAATCCCTTTTTCTTTAGCAATTTCATGGACAGCTTTTGCAGTTGGAACTCCTTCCGCCACCATAATCATCTCTCTCATTATATCTTCTATTGTTTTCCCTTCCCCCAATTTTTCTCCAACAAATCTATTTCTACTATGTTTACTTGTGCAAGTAGTTATTAAATCCCCTACTCCTGATAATCCTGAAAATGTTTTAAAATCTGCTCCAAAATACTCTCCAAATCTTATTATTTCAGCCAAACCTCTCGTTATTATTGCTGATTTAGAATTATCTCCAAATCCCATTCCATCAGTAATCCCTGCTGCTATTGCTATACAATTTTTTAATGCTCCTCCTATCTCTACCCCTATTAAATCATTATTGCTATAAACTCTAAAAAAATCTGTATTAAATAGTTCTTGAACTTTTTTTGATACTTTCTCATCTTTAGAGGCTGCAACAATAGCTGAAGGAAACTCTTTACTAACCTCTTCAGCATGTGTAGGCCCTGATAACACAACTATATTATTATGAAACTTTCCTAATATTTCATCTTTTATAACTTCTGAAAGCCTTTCATGAGTCGAAATTTCAATCCCTTTTCCAGTATTAATTAATATCATATTTTCTTTTATTTGATCAGATACCATTGAAACAATTCCTCTTAAAAATTGTGACGGAATCGAAAAAATTAAATATTCACAACCATCTAATAATCCATTTATATCATTAGTTACTTCTAATGTGTCTGGAAATTTTATCCCTTTTACATAATCTATATTTTCTCTATTCTTTTTTAATTTCTCTGCTCTTTCTTTCTTATATTCCCATAAAGTAACTTGATTCCCTTTTTTAGCAAGTAAAATTGCAAGAGTTGTTCCCCAACTTCCTGCTCCCATAACCACTATTTTAGCCATTTAGCCTCCTTACTTTTTCTTGAAATTAAATTTATTTTCTTCACCTTTTAATAATCTTCCTATATTTGATTTATGTTTATATATAATATATGCTGCTACTAATGCCCCCAATATAGTTACCTCTATTTTATTATTTTTATAAAAAAAATAATTTGCAAATGGAAACAAAAATGCTGCTGTTATAGATCCCAATGAGATATATTTTGAAAAATAAACAATAATAGCAAATACCCCAAATACAAATAATATAGTTTTAGGAACTAATATTAAAAATACTCCAAGACTTGTAGCAACTCCCTTTCCTCCTTTAAATTTTAAATATGGAGAAAAAGTATGCCCAATTATAGCTGCTACACCTAAATAAACCAGATTATGCGGAGCTATCTTAAATGACATTCCTATTAAAATTGGAATTATTCCTTTTAAAACATCAAAAATAAAAACTATTATCCCTAATTTTGCACCTAAAACTCTATATGCATTTGTTGCTCCGCTATTTTTACTTCCATGTTCTCTTATATCAATATTTTTAAATTTTTTCCCTATTATTACCCCACTTGGTATTGCTCCAATAAAATATGAAAGTACAATTCCCATTACTAATTTTATCATTAAAATATCCCTCCAAAGATTATAAATTTATTTTTAACGTTTTATTATAGTGTCAAATAATTATAAAATTTTAGCCACCAATTTTTGTTTATCAGTTTTAATCTATATTTTTCCTGTGGTTTTAAATTTTTTTCTTTGTGTACCTTTGCACGCTTTGAGCCTTTGTGCTGAAATTGTTTCACACTATGCTTTTAAGTTGTTCCTAAACATTCTTAAGTCTAATTTTCCCCACTACCTCTATATGGCTTGTTTGTGGAAACATATCCACCGGATGAACTTCCTCTAATATATATCCATATTCCTCTAATAACTTAACATCTCTTATAAAAGTAGAAGGATCACATGATATATATATTATATTTTCTATTTTTCTTTTACCCAAAACTTTTATTATAGAGCTATCTAATCCTTTCCTTGGTGGATCAAAAACCACTATATCAATATCTTTTAATTTATCAATTTCATCTTCAACTTTTCCAGTTATAAATTCTACATTTTTAATGCTGTTTTCTTTTGCAGTTAATTTTGCATCTTTCACAGAACTTTCTACCATTTCTATTCCATATACAAATTTTGCTCGTTTACTCATTAATGTACTTATAGTTCCAGTTCCTGAATAGGCATCTAAAATATTTTTATTTTTAATATCTCCCAACAGATCAAGCACCAAATTATATAATCTTTCTGTTTGAAATAAATTTATTTGAAAAAATGATTTTGGAGATATTCTAAATTTATAACCACAAATATCTTCATATAAAAAATATTCTCCATATAATCTTTTAACTTTTTTCCCAAGAGCAACATTTGTTTTTATTGTATTAAAAGAAACATATACTGATTTTATCTCTTTTATAGAATCAGTTAATTTTTTTATCAATGGATTTAATACTTCATATTTGTTACTATTAATTATAAAAACCACCATAGCTTCATTTTTTTTATTAACTCTAACCATTACATTTCTTAAAAATCCTGAATGTTTTTTTTCGTTATAAATAGTTATACTCTGTTTTTGTGCAATTTCCTTTATTTTTCTTATAATTTTATTGGAAATTTTTGGTTGAATTATACAATTATCCATATCTACAACTTCATGTGTCTTTTTCATATAAAATCCACTTATAATTTTATGATTTTTTGTGCCAAATGGTTGTATAACTTTATTCCTATAATTATATGAATTTTTCGACCCTAAAGTTTTATTAACAATAACTTTTTCATCTCTTATTAAATTTTTTACAATATCTGTTTTACAATCTAACTGAGTTTTATAATCCATCATCATAAAGTTACAGCCACCACATTTATTAAAATATTTACATCTTGGTTCAATTCTACCACTAGATTTTTCTAAAATTTCTTCAATTAATCCTCTTGCATAATTTTTTTTCACAGATATTATCTTTATTTTTACAATATCTCCAGGCACACTCATTGGAACAAAAACTGCTAAATTTTCATAAAAGCCCAATCCTTCTCCACCGAAAGCAATTTTATCTATTTTAACGTTAATTATATCTCCTTTTTTCACTATCCACTCTCCTTTTTTTAACTGACAATTGTCAATTGTTTTCATTTTTACTCTTTTAAATAATTAATTCTTGTTCCAATTGATGGATGTGAATATGTCAAGAATTCTATTATTTTATTTGGATTTTCATCTGCTAAATTTTGTTTTGATAATTTTTTTAAAGCTTCTATTAAATACTCTCCTGTTCCCATTATCTCTTTAGCATATAAATCTGCTTCTTTTTCATTTTTTCTCGAATACAAATTAAGTAAAAACGATATAAATAATTGAAATATAAAAAAATAGAATCCAACTTGATATATTACTATAAAATTATTATAATCTAAATAAAAATAACTATTAATTAGAAAAAGCAATATAAACATAATCACTGAAGAAATTACCACTTGTTTCAATATATGTTTTTTTACAAAATGTCCCATTTCATGTGCAAATACTGCTACAATTTCATCATCTGAAAATTCATTTAATAAATTATCTGCTATTATAATTCTTTTATTTTTTCCCAATCCAGTAAATGCTGCATTCGCTTTTTTAGTCTCTTTGCTCAAATCAAATTTATATATCCCAACTAGTTTTACTTTTACTTTTGAAGTTAAATCTAAAATTTTACTTTTTAGATTTTCATTATCAAGTTCTTTAAACTTATAAAACAGAGGTAATATTACTGTTGGAGCTATTACTCCTAATATAATATTAATAATCATCATAAAAATATAAAAATATATCCACCATCTATCTTTAGATATTTTTATAAAAAAATATAATGAAACAATTAAAATTTCGCCTATAACTAATCCTATCCCAAATTCTTTTAATGTTTTTATAATCCATTTTTTTATATTCTCATTAGACAAATTATTCTTTTTTTCTAAATAATATCCGCTATAATAAGAAAAACCTATTTCAGAAATAAAAAATATTATAATTGTAATTAATCCATAATAAAAAATATTATTACCACTGATATTTTTTATATATATACCAATTTTTGAAAATCCCAATATAAATATTATAACTAAATTTATTATCGTTGAAATTATTGAAATTATTAATTTTATATTATTATATTCTTTTGATTTCTCCATTGTTCCTCCGCTTTGTTTTTTTCTAAACCAACCAGTTTATTATACACTATTTTCTTAAATTCTTCAATTTTTTTGACTGATATATTAAAAAAGTTATATATTTTTAATATATCTTCTTCTCTGAATAAATTTATCCTTTAAACACAAATCAAAAAGCTGATACAGCATTATCTTTATGACATCATATCAGCTTTTTTATTTAATTCAATTAATCTTTCTTCTACTAATTTTATTCCTTCTTCAACAGAAATATCTTTTTCTATTTTAATCGGCTTCCCTATTATATATATTGCCTTTGTAAATGGTTTTGGAAATTGAAAACTATCCCAAGAATTAAATCTCCATTTGTTTTTAAAAACACCTGCTAATGGAACAATTTCTATTCCAGTTTTTTGAGCTGTATATACTATTCCCTGTTTGACTTTATATATAGGGCCTCTTGGCCCATCTACTGCAAATCCACCACTATAACCATTCTTTACCATTTTTATTAATTTTACTAAGCTTCTTACATTGTTTTTATTTGATGACCCTCTTACTAATTCATACCCATACATTTCAAGCATAGTAGCAATTATTTCGCCATCTTTTGAAGGACTAACTAAATTAGCGATTTTTTTTCCATTTTTAGTCATATTTACCATTGGTAAAAATATACTACCATGCCAAAACCCATATAAGTAATTGTTTTTTTCATTATAATCATCACTTTCAATAATCACTTTCATATTTATCGTTCTGTTTATAATTTTACTTATAAAATATAATATTTTTCCATATCTTTTATATTTTCTATATGATTTTTCTTCTTTCATTTCTTCTAGTTTTGACATATCATCACCTTTTTCATTTGTATATTTTTTCTTTTTTTATAATATCTAATACATTCTCATTTACTAAATATTTTATAGATTTCCCATTTTTTATTTTCTCTCTTATTTCTGTTGCTGATATTTCAATTATTGGTGATGATATGATTTTCACTTTCTCACCATAAATATTTTTAAAATTATATCCTTTTCTATTTACTACAATAAATTTACACATTGTTAAAAGTTTTTCTATATCTTTCCACTTATCTAAATATTCGGCAGAATCTTCTCCTATTATTTCGTAAAACTTATAATCTGGATATCTTTTTTTTAATTCTACTAAAGTGTCTATTGTATAGGAAGTTACATCTTTTTTTATTTCAATATCTAAAACTTTAAATTTAGGATTATCTTTAATTGATTCTTTTACCATTTTATATCGTAATTCCCAATTCACTAAATTATTTTCTCTATGAGATGGGATTCCAACTGGAATAAACCATATTTCGTCTAAATCATATCTATCTTTTATCCATTCCGCTAAAATTAGATGCCCCATATGAATTGGATTAAAACTTCCACCATAAATACCTATTTTCTTTTTTTTTAAATCTTTCATATTAATTTTTACCCTTCAAAAAAATTTGCTATATTTTCTATTATATCTCCTTCTGTTTCTGATTCAATTATAGAATCCCTAAACGCTCTATTTCTAAATGCTTTTGAAATAGATGATAATAAATTTAGATATTCTGTATTTTTATCTTTTGGTGCTCCAACTAAAATTATAATATTTACTTTTTCATCATCAGGAGTATTAAATTCAATAGCCCTTTTTAAAACTCCTATTGCAAGAACTATATCCTTTAAATCTTCACATCTTGCATGAGGCACTGCTACTCCTTTTCCAATTCCTGTGGTTCCCATAACTTCTCTTTCAAATATCTTCTTTAAAAAATTATCTTTGTTAATTATAATATCTTCATTTTCATAAATTGAGTTTATTAATTTTTTTATTATTTCATCTTTTCCTACAGAACCATTCTCAACTAAAATTGATTTTACCTTAACATATTTTAACATCTCAATTCCCCCTCATAAAAATAATTGTACCTACATCCTGTAATCTCCCTAAATTAAGAGAAACCATTTCCACATTATTTCCAACAAATTCTTTTATTTTTATATAGTAAGGATTCTTTTTTATTTCACCTGTAAAAAAAAGTTTATTTTCAAAAAATCCTGTTGCTCCTCCAATAAATCCATAGTTCATTCCTATTAAATCTACTTCCACTTTATTTAATTTTAATATCTTTTCTCCTCTATTTTTTAAATTTTTATAGATACCATTATCTTCTGTAATTAATTTGTCTTTTAAATTAATTATATTACAATTTGTATATCCTTGCTTTACATCTATTTTTTTATATTTTTTCTTTTCAATATGCTTTAATATATTTTTTTCAGTATATTTAAAATTATGTACTACTTTCTTTTCAAATTTAACTGCATTATATTTTGCACTATTAGGATATCCACCTTCTACAGCTTCCCCTTCAATAATCTCATAACCTTTTATCCTTTTAGCATAATATTCATAAAATTGTTTATCTACAAATATTTTCTTTTCTTCTTCATCTACAAAGAGTTGTATATCAGGATGAAAAGATATAGCATCATATACTTTCATGTTTTTTTTAGTAAGTATAACATTAAATCCATATTTTTTCAATTCTTCCCCAATAGATTTAAATCTACCATCAATTATTACATAATTATTCAATTTTATCCACCAAAATTTTATATTCTTTTTTCAAATCAAACTCCGCAACTATTCCAAACAATGAATAATAGTTTTTTATTTTAACATCTTTTGGAACCGTTATTTCAATTCCTATATTAACCTTTTTATTTAATATTTCTATTTTATTATTACTATTTTTTATATCTAAAACTTTTTTCCCATTATTAACTATTGTAAAATATCCTGGTTCAAATTCTGATTTAACATTTATATTTTTCACATCATTTGATATATTGAGATAATCAACTTCAAATCCATTTTTAGTAAATTTTATTTCTTTTTTATAATTATCTGCTGTAAAAATCAAATAATCTTCGTTATATTCCACTTCCATGTCAGCTTTATAATAATCACTTATTTTATAATTATTATTATCTGAATTTTCATATTCAAACTTTTCATTTAGTCCTTTAACTCTTGTTAGATAAACTCTTTTTTCAAAATAATTTAATACAGAATTCATTCCATTCAAAAATCTTATATTATTTTTTATAGAAAACGGCTGCGTAGGAAAATTACCATCATAATACTCTTCACCTAATTGAACTCCTAACTCACCACCAACAATTTCTTTTCCTGTTTTCAAATCATACCAAAACAAAAGTCTGCCTCCTCTTGCTTTAGAAAAAACATAAAAATTATCATTATTTACTACAATAACTTCTTTTATATTATCCATATTTACATCTTTTTCATATATTTTATTTTTTATATTTTCTTCAATATCCTTAACAGCTTCTTCTATAACTGAAACTGTTTTTATATTTTCCCAAACTCCTAATCTTCTCCCATTTTTCCACTCTTCATCTGTTCCTGCTATCCCAGTACATCCAAATTCAAATTGATGTGATAAAAAATTTTCTTTTGCTAAAGCAACTAATTTTTTTATATTTTTTTTATCACTATTTTTATATTCATTAATAAATTTTTCATATTTTTTATGTAATTTCCTATAATAAGCTAATTTTGGAGAATTTTTATTAAAATCAAACCACCCATCGTAACCTTTTTCTGAATATTGCCCTTCTCCTTTTGCAGCTTTTTCCATCCATGAAGCGTATCCATCTTTTATTGGAGTAATATCTTCTGCCTTTTTTTCAGATAATATATCACTATACTTTACCAACTTAATCCATTTTTTATTTTCTAATTTTGTCAATAAAAAATCTAAATTTTCAAAATCCCATTCAGGATTTTTTTGACTAGAAAAATCCCAAAGTCCTGTAACTTCTGCATCATCTGCATAATTAAGTAAAAAATCACTTTTTTTATCTTTTTCATATATTTTTCTAATATATTTAAATAATTTTTTATAATTTTTACTTTTTTCAGTTAAATTTGCTCCTCTTTCATCTCTTTTAACTTCATTGTCTCCAGTATCAATAGCATTGTTTACCAGTGGTAAAAAATTTGTATCATCATTTACAATAGTTAGTTTCCCATTTTCTGTGGTTCTTAATACCCAATCTGCATCTTTTGCACCTGATTCTTTTAAAATATGATTTTCTACAAATGTATATTTATAGCCATATTTCAAAACTAATTTTGTTATATTTTGATTCCAAGTTCTTTCAGCATTCCAAAATCCTACTGGATTTACTCCAAAAACTTTTTTTATAATTCTTTTATGTTCTTCTATTTGCCATATATTCGATTGTTCATCTGTTGAATACATAACATTTTGAGCGTATGTACTTCCTAAGATTTCAAATTGTCCACTTTTTATTCCATCTTTAATTAATTTTATTGTTTCAGGATTATACCATAATAAATCTTGAATTAAAGTCCCTGAAATATGTAAATTAAATTTTAAACTAGGATGTTTTCTTAGAGTTTTTATTAAATTATAATATGTTACTTTATCTGCAATATCTGCATGTGGATTACTTCCTTGATTTAAGTGAAATAAAAAAGCTATATCCAATTTTCTATTATTAATCACTTTATCTGAAATTTTTATATTTTTATAATACAAAATTTTCCCAATTTCAATTCCACCAAATATCAAAAAAATTAACAATGATATAACTAACATTTTTTTAAATCCACTATATATATACGATTCCTTTTTTATTGTTTTTTTACTATCGCCAACATTATGACTTTTTAAAATATCCCCCGACAAATCAAATCTGCTAAACTGTATCCCTTTTATTACTCTTTCTACTTCATTCTCTTCATCTTCTGTTTTAGCTAATTTTCTAGCTTCTTTTAAATATTCCAGAGCTTTATCATAGTCCCTTTTTACTTGTAGTAATTCTGATTCTTCTAGCAAAATATCATAAAATCTTTTTTCACATTTTTCACATATTCCATTTTTTATTTCGCTACCACATTTTGGGCAATCCACCTATTACATCCCCCTTTTTTCTATGTATTCCATTCCTAATATATTTATAATGTTTTTCTTAGGATGATTAAAATTTTCGTTAAAATATTTTAATCCTTTTAAATATCCATAATTTTCTATATCTATTTTTTCTGTTTCTATCTCTTTAGATATTTCATCATATTCAATTCCATCTTTATTTACAGCTTCTTCATATTCATTAAATTCATTAGGGTATCTTCCTAATAATCTCATTCCAATTATAAACGGATAAAAATAGTTTTCTTTCCCAACTTTTTCTATAATATTTATCATTGACAATACAATTAATGGTAAAGTTTTATTTTTATTATTAATTAGTGAATAAAATAAAATAGTTTCATAAAATTTTTCTTTATTTCTAAAAAACAGCTCATTCCCATATCTAATAACTTGAGCTTGTTCATTTTTTTGTAATAAATTAAAAAAATTCTTTTCTATTTTATCAATCTCTTTTGAGCTTAATCTATCTATTTTCTTTTTTACCTTTTCTCTTTCAATTTTTAATATATAATTATCTAATATTATTTTAAAATTCTTTTCTATCTCATCTCTATTTTTTGTATCCAAAATATTATTAATTAAAGGTAACATTAAATTAATATCTTTTTCCACTATTTCTCCATCTAATTTAATTTTAAAATAACTTCTCCAATTAGCATATTCTGAAAAAATTTCTAAAATTGGGACAATCCCTTTTTCCATATATATCTCTGTAATTTCCCTGTAATCTTTTTCTAACATAGCTTTTTCTATTTTTTCTCTCATTCTATTTTCTCCTTTATGAAAGCTTAATTATAATACACTAAATAACGTTTAAAATATAACATCAACTTATATTCAAATTATTTCTAAATTTTTTATACTGTTTCAAATTCTATTTTTAACACAAAAATTTTTTCTTTCTCTTTTCTTATTACTACATCATTCTCAATATCCTCTAACGGAAATTTTATAAAATCTTTTTCAGTAGTTAAAATAATATCAAAATTTTCTTTATTTTTTATCTCTGTAATACCTTTTATATCCTCAATATTATAACTATAATGATCTGGATAATCAACTCTTTTTATCTTTTTAGGATCAAATTCCATAACTGTATTTTCAAAAGATTTTGGATTCCCTAATCCAGATACTAATAAAATTGATTTACCTTTTATAAAATCCAATTTTCGTTTTTCTAATTTCAAATCATATATATATTTAGCACTATGTTTTGCTAATAATATATCTTTATTATATTTCTCTAACTCTTTTTTTATTAAATTAATTTTATTTTCATCTACAAGATTTGATTTTGTTATTATAAATTTGTCAGCTCTTTCTAATCCTTCTAACGGCTCTCTTAATATACCATATGGCAACATATATCCATTCCCAAAAGGGTTAGTTGCATCTATTAAAATTATATTTTCATCTCTTTTTAATTTCAAATGTTGAAATCCATCATCTAAAATTATTGTATCCACTTCAAATTTATCAACTGCCAATTTACATGCTTCATATCTATTTTTTCCAACTATAACTGGAATATTTTTCATAGTTTTTGCATGGAAATAAGCTTCTTCTCCAGACTCATACAATTTAGCAATTATTTTTTCTCTATTACTTATAATTAATGGATCGACTTTTCTTTTTCCTTTATATCCCCTTAATACTATTGCTATTTTATGGTTTTTTTTCATTTTTTTAACTAAGTATTGAACTGTTGGAGTTTTTCCTGTTCCACCAACTGTTATATTCCCAATACAAATTATTTTTACACCATCTATTCCTTTAGATTTTAATATATTAATTTTATATAAATAATTTCTAAAATTTATTATAAATTTATAAATATATGATAAAAATTTCATTTTGTCCCCTAATTGTATTTTTTATTAAATATAGTATAATATTTATAGAATTATAACATATACTGTAAATTATTTCAATAATTAGTCAATTTTAATACTTTAAAATAATTGTAAAAAAATAAATTTAACCCTTAATAATTCTCCAACACTTTTAAATTTTCCAATAAATGTTCCACTTTCCTTGAACCTACTATGACAGAAACTACTTCCTCCCTTTTTATTAAATAATCTAATGCAGTCTTACTAACTGGCTTTTTTAATTTTTTCACAAAATTTATAGAATCACTAAATTTTATTTTATCGTTAAATAAAGGATTAAACTTTCTTGCATCCTTTTTACTAAGTTTAAAATTTTCGTCTATTCCCCCAGTAAGCAATCCTTGTGCTAATGGACTATATGGAATAAAACTTATATTATTTTCTTTACAAAATGGTAAAATATTTTTTTCTACTTCTGTTTGTAACATATTATATTGATTTTGAATAGATACTATTTCAGAAAATTTTAAAGATTTCTCTAAATTTTTTATATCAAAATTACATACGCCAATATGTTTTATTACTCCATTTTTCTTTAAATAATTTAAAGTTTCAAATAGTTCTTCTAAAGGTGTTTTACTATCTAGCCAATGTACTTGATAAATATCTATATAATCAGTTTTTAATCTTTTAAGACTTAATTCCACTTCTCTCAAAATGGAGCTCCTAGATAAATCATGAGATATCCATTTTGTATCATTCCATACTAATCCAAATTTTGTTGCAATTACAATTTTTTCTCTTGCTCCTTTAAATATTTCTCCTATTCTTTCTTCAGATTTACCAAATCCATAAATTGGAGCTGTATCATAAAAGTTAATTCCATTTTCATAACATATTTCTAATAATTTTGCAGCACTATTTATATCCCATTTTCCCCATCCATGCTCTCCTAACTGCCATCCTCCATATCCTATTAAAGATAATTCTAAATCAGTTTTTCCTAATTTTCTATATATCATATCTATTATTCCTCCTAAAAAAAAAGAGAACCTAAATGGCTCTCTTTTTATTATTCATCTCCTAAAATTTCATTAATTTCATCAACTATTACATCCGCATTCAAACCATGAGCACTAATTCCTTCTCCTATTGATTCTCCTGCTGCTACCATACATCCTATACATCCTAATCCATATTTTGCGAAAACTCCATTTATTTCAGGATATTTTTGTACTGCCTCTAAAATATTCATATCTGTAGTTACTTTTGCCATTGTTTTTTCCTCCTATGTTTTTTATAATTTATTTTTTTACTTTTTGTTATTTTTAAGCCATTTCTGAATAAATTTACAGCTTCCTAACAATTAAAATAATTATACTACTTTTAAGATATATTGTCAAGAATTTATTACTATATCAATCAAGAATTATTTCACCTTACCAATTAGATCATGAATTCTAATTATTCCAACTATTTTTTTGCTTTCCACCACTGGTAAAACAGATATTTGACTCTCTCTATTTTCCATTATTTTCAGTGCTTCAATAGCCATCATATCTTTATTTACTGATATTGGATTAGAATTCATTATATCTTTTGCAGTAAATTTAAAAAAACTATCCCTTTGCATCAAAGCTCTTCTAATATCTCCCTCTGTTATTATCCCTTTGAATTCTCCACTTTGCACTACACAAACTGCTCCCATTTTTTTATTTGTCAATTCTAAAATGATTTTTTCTATTTTTTCATCTAAATTTAATATAGGCAACTCTTTTCCAGAATGCATCAAATCTTCAACTGTTAATAAAAGTCTTTTTCCTAAACTGCCTCCTGGATGATATAATGCAAAATTTTCTTCTTTGAAGCCTTTCATTTTAATTAAAACTGTAGATATAGCATCTCCCATAACAAGTGTTGCTGTAGTTGATGATGTTGGTGCTAAATTAAGAGGGCACGCCTCTTTTTTTACTCCAATATCTAATGCTATGTCTGCATTTTTACCAACATAAGATTTTTTATTTCCTGTCATTCCTATAATTTTAGCACCTATTTTTTTTATTGCCGGCATTATTGCTATAACTTCTTCACTATTCCCACTATTTGAGATTGCAATTACTAAATCCTCTTTTCTAACAACTCCTAAATCCCCATGAATTCCTTCTGCTGAATGCATAAATATAGATTGAGTCCCTGTTGATGACAGTGTAGCTGCTATTTTTTTAGCAATTAAACCTGATTTTCCTATTCCAGTCAATATAACTTTTCCTTTACAATTATAAATTTCATTTACTGCTCTTTCAAATTCATTATCCATTTTATCTTTTACATTATTAAGTTCTTCTATTTCTAATTCAAAAACTTTTTTGCCTTCTTTTAATATATTCACATTACACCTCATTATAATTTAGGAATGGCTTAAAAATAGCCTTTAAATTTTATAATATTTTTTTAAATCCTTTATAACTCTTTTATTATTTTGTCTATCTCCAATGATTTTATTAATATATCTTCTAAATCATCCAATCTTAACATATTTGGTCCATCTGATTTTGCATTATCTGGATCTGGATGTACTTCTGCAAATATAGCATCAACTCCTATTGCAAGAGCTGCTCTCATTAACGGATAAACATATTCTCTATCTCCACCTGTAGTATCTCCTTGTCCACCAGGTTTTTGTACTGAATGTGTCGCATCAAAAATAATAGGATATCCAAATTTTCTCATTTCCATAAGGCTTCTCATATCCACTACCATATTATTATATCCAAACATAGCTCCTCTTTCTGTAAGCATTATGTTTTTATTTTCTGATTCTTCTAATTTTTTCACTACATTTTTCATATCCCAAGGTGCTAAAAATTGCCCTTTTTTCACACTTATTGGTTTTCCTGTTTTTGCTGCTGCAATTAACAGATCTGTCTGTCTACATAAAAAAGCTGGTATTTGTAATATATCTGCCACTTCTGCTACTTTTTCTGCTTGCCAAGGTTCATGAATATCTGTAATTACAGGAATATTAAATTTATCTTTAACTTTTTGTAAAATTTCCAATCCTTTATCTACACCTGGTCCTCTAAATGAATGTATTGAACTTCTATTAGCTTTATCAAATGAAGCTTTAAATATATAATCTATTCCAAGTTTTGTTGTTATATCTTTTATTTTTCCAGCAACCTCTAATACTAATTCTTCTGATTCTATTACACAAGGTCCTGCAATTAATGTAAAATGTTTTTGACCACCAATCTTTACATTTTCTGAAATTTTTATTTCTTTAACTTTTGATATTAACATATTATATCTCCTCTCAAGTTTTTTTGTTTTACAAAAAAATTATAACATAAAAATCAAAAAATATAAATAGTTAAGTTATTAAAGAACATTAAAAAAATAAGTTTCTTATATTTTGGCATAAAAATACTAAAATCATTACATATTTTATGGCAAAATTCTTCACTAATATGTCATATTCAAATAATCATACCTCGAATATTCCCCCGTCTTCTTCATATTATTTCTATATATTCTTTCTCCTAATTTTTCATGATCTTTTGGAGTCTCGTCTAACATATAATATGCATATGAGGTCATATCTTTATAGTCATCCCAAGTGGTGTCCACAAAATACCATTTGTCCTCTTCTGCTACATATACTTCTGACCAAGCATGAGCAGCTTTAGAACCATCACTTTCTATTCCATATCCACTTATTGCTTTAGCTTTTATTCCACTTGCTCTTAATAAGGCATCAAACAGCGAAGTATATCCCTCGCATACAGCTAATCCTGTATTCATACAAGTTATCGCATCTTGTTTTTTTCTTTTTCCATCTTCTAAAGAATCAAAATCATATGTTAAACTGTTTACTACAAAATCATTAATTTTTTTTATTTTATCTTTAGTGTTAGTTACCCCATTTGTTAATTCTAATGCTTTATTTTTTATAATTAAACTATCTGACTCTAATGGATCTGAAGGATAATAAAATTTACCATCTTCATCTCTTGTATTTATTATATGAAATTCATAAATTGGTACCCAATAACTATATCCTATTCCACTATCTATTCCTATATCACCTGTATAATTCAAATTATTATTAGATAATTGAGTTTTATAAACAAACAATGTATATTCTCCTTTCCCAAATCTAAGCCATATATTTTTTTTAAATGTATCTTTTACCCAATATTCAGTTTGCTCTTTTGCATTAGATACTGAATTAGCAAAATCATCAGTATTAGTATAATCTTTTAATTTATAATCACCTTTTATCAATTGAATTCTTAAAAATTGATAATCATCTTTATAAGTTGAACTCCCTTTTATCCTGAAAAATCCATCAGCATTAAAACTTCTTTCTTTTGGTTCACTTACTAATATGCTTCCTAAAGGATCATTATAAACATAATTTATTGGTGAAGAACTATCTATAACTTCACCTTTTCCATTATATACTATATCATTATATGTTATTTTTTTTGCTTCAGGAGCTATAATTTTTATATTTATATAATCAGAATATTTATCTCCTAACTTAGCTCTAATTTTTACATTTCCTATTTCAGTTGCTGTAAATTTTCCATTTGTATCTACTGTCCCAGCTCCATCTCCAGCTTCAACCTCAAAACTTATATTTTTGCTATATACATATTCTCCATTTATATCTTTCGCATTTGCATTAAAAGAAATTGTTTCTCCTCTCTCTACTATTTGCTCAGCATTTGGAGTTATCTCAATATTTTTTATATCGCTTTCGTTATTTGAAACATATGTATTTTTATCTCCTTTATATATCCAAAATTCACTATATTTTTCTAAATCTGGAAATCTTCTATCTATATCTAAATCCTTTTTATCACCATTATGAGGTATATAATTTAAGGGTTGACTTTTATCTATTACCGATATGTCAAAATATGCTCCAAAATCATCAATTCCATCTGACATTTTAGGTTTTAGCCAATCTGTTTCTGCACTTACTGCTCCTCCCCACAAATGAAGGCCCCATCCATCATAATCTCCATTACGTCTATTATAATGGAGTTTTATTTTATACGTTTCTGCTTCATCTGAAATTTTTACAGGTAAACTATCATTATATTTAAATATCTTAGTTCCATACCCATTTATTTTGAGTTTATTTCCAATTATAAAATCTCCACCACTTATTAACTCTGTCGTGTTATTTGTTACTTCTAACTCTTGAGCTGTATCCATTTTATTGTCTACAACTAATAATTTATATCCAACATTTATATCTTCAATTGTATAAGCATATAAACTACTTCCTAAATTCACAACGTTATAATCTCCTGTTACAAAAATTGAGTTTTCTTTTCTTATTTTTATTAATTTTTTATACCAATTAAACAAACTTTCAGAATTATCTTTTTCCTCTTCATAAGATATATTATCATTAGCTTTTGTATATATCATTGGATTAAAAAATCCACCTTTTGACATATCGGTCATACCTGTTCCGCTAGCTGATCTATACCAATCAAAAGGTTCTCTTTTGTTATCATCTTCTCCTTTTCCCAATTGCCCTAATTCTTCTCCATAATAAATAAATGGAGTTCCAGGTAATGTTAATAAAGCCGCTGCTGCTAATTTTTCTTTTCCAATATTATTACCTAAATCACTTGCAACTCTACCCATATCATGATTTGTTAAAAATGTAGAATCTGTAAAATTACTATTAGCTTGTTTATATGTATCTCTTATATTTTTTAATTTTCCGACTATATCTACATATTCTCCATTTGCAAACGTTATTAATTTACCATGAATAGGAAAATCAAAAGATGAATCCATATCTTTATAAAATGGCGCAATATTTTTCTCATTAGTCCAATTTTCTCCAACTATAAAAGCATTTTTATTAATTGATTTTACCGTCCTATTAAATTCTCTCCACCAGTTATGTGTAATATTTGCATCTTTATCTATATGCATAGCCGCATCAAGTCTAAATCCATCTACACCATCTGATAAGTCTCCATCTTTATTAGGATCAATCCAAAACTTAGCTATATTTTTCATTTCAGTTTTTACAGCTTCATTTCTATAATTCAAATCAGGCATCCCACTCCAAAATATAGCATAATAATATTTATTGTTTAGAAGATACCAATGTTCTTTTTCGTTTAGAGCATCATATTCCGTAGCCCATACATAATAATTTGTATATTTATTCGATTCTGTCTTTTGAGATTCTAAAAACCATTTATTATCTATTGAAGTATGGTTAGCTACTAAATCCATTATTACTTTTATCCCATTTTTATGAGCTGCTTTTAAGAAATCATGAAATTCAGTCAAAGTACCATAATCTGGCTCTGTTTCATAATAATCAGTTGTATCATATCCATGATAACTTGGAGATTTTGTTATTGGCATAAGCCATAATGCATTCACTCCAAGTTCTTTAAAATAGCTTATTTTATCTTTCAAACCTTTAAAATCCCCTATTCCATCTCCATTCCCATCATAAAAGCTTCTCACAAATACCTCATAAAACACGGCATTCTTAGCCCAATCTACTACTAAATCATTTGTTTCTTTAACTTCCAAATTATTTTGATTACTATTTTGATTACTATTTTGATTACTATTTTGATTACTATTTTGATTACTATTTTCATCCTTATTAACTTCCTTATTAATACATCCAAAAGAAATTAAACTCAACATTAAAATTAAAACACTTATTCTTATTTTTCTCATAATTAATCCTACTCCTATTTTTTTATTTTATATTTTTTTAATATTTTTTCATATATCCCATTTTCCTTTATTTCTTTAAAAGCTTTTTTACATTTTTCTACTATTTTATCATCTGTTTTTTTACTAAATGCAAATTCAAGACCTACTGATAAATCATCTATAGTATATGCAATTTCAAAATCATTAATCGAAAAATTATATTTTTTCCCATATTTTTTTAAAACCCAGTATTTAAAAGAAGAAACATCATATAACATCAAATCTATTCTAGAATAATATAATTTTAATATATTCAATCCTCCTTTATTTGTATATTCAAACTTTTTAAATTTTTTAGATTTTAAATATTGATGCCCAGCATCTTCTAATCTCACTCCTATTTGATATTTCTTAGCATCTTCTAATTTTTTAACAACAATATCTTTTCTGCTTTTTAGCTTTATCAAACTAGATTGAGTTTTTATTAATTCACCTCCCCATTTAAATTTATTTTCTCTTTTTTTAGTGTGTAAAATCGAATAAATTAATATATTTTTTTGAGTTTCTGCCATGTTATATGCTCTCGCCCAAGGATATACTTTTATTTTATAATTTATATCTGCTTTTTTTAATATTTCTTTTAATATTTCAGTAGATATCCCTTTAACTCCCCCATTTTCTTCATAATTATATGGGGGAAAATTTTCTGTTACAACTAATACACCTTCAGATAAACTAATTTCAAAACTAATTAAAAAACATATAATTAATATTATTTTTAATTTCATTTTAACCTCCCTAAAACCCCTTTATTTTATAATACACAATTCCAATATATTCCCATACCCCTCTTCTCATATACTCTATATTTAAAGCCGATGGGAAAAATGATGAAAATTGATATCCTGCTCTTCTTGTTATATAATCACAGTTATCTGGGATTACATCTATTTGGTTTTTCTTAAAAGTATACACACTTCTTGGCATATGCGTTGCTGACGTAATGAGTATTGGATGTTGAAATTTGTTTAATTTTAATAATTTTTTTAAATTAATTACATTTTCATAAGTAGTTCTACTTTTATCATCTATTAATATATCATTTCCATTCACACCTAAACTAATTAAATATCTTCTGTATAATTTTGCCTCTGGTTCTGTATTGCCATAGACAGATCCACCTGATAATAATATTTTTAATTTTTTATTAGTTTTATTATAAACTCTTATAACTTCGTTTATTCTTGCTAATGCAGAATAGGAAGGTATCCCCTTTTCTCCAAAACTAAGCGGAGCATTATCAATTATACCTCCGCCTAACATTATTATTGAATCTGCATTTTCTAAATCTTTATATTTAATCGGAGCATATATATTTTCTAACGGCATAACAACTAAATCTTTAATTGGTTCTATTGAAAATAAATACAAAATAGTTCCTGTCCCAATTAATACTATGCCAATTATTTTGAATTTATATAATTTTTCTTTGTTAAAATAAAATATTAATCCTCCAGTAATGAAAAATATTAATATAAATATTCCTGGTGGTAATAAAAAGCTTAATATCAGCTTATATAAAATTAAAAACATTACTTTTTCTCCTTTAAGAATTTTCTTGCTATTTCTCTATCATCAAAATGTATTTTTTCTTTTCCAATGATTTGATAATCTTCATGCCCTTTGCCTGCAATTAAAACTATATCATTTTTCATAGCAATCTCAATCCCTTTTTTTATTGCTAGCTCTCTATTTTCTATTACTTCATAATTTTTATAATCTATATCTTTCATTCCTTGTTCTACACCATTTAATATTTCTACTGGATTTTCTGTCCTTGGATTATCAGATGTAATAATCACAAAGTCGCTAAATTTAGCAGCTGCTTTTGCCATTTTAGCTCTTTTCGTTTTATCCCTATCTCCACCAGCTCCAAAAATTGTTATTATTTTGCTTTTTTTTATCTCTTCTAATGCTGATAATATATTTAATAAACCATCTTCTGTATGTGCATAATCTACAACAACCATAAAATTTTGATTTTCACTAATTGTTTCAAATCTACCAGGTACTCTTTTTGCATTTGATAATTTTTCAACTAAAACATCTTCTGAAAATCCTAAAGCTATACCAGCTCCAAATGCTGCCATTATATTATATAAATTAAATTTCCCCATTAATTTCGTTTCAAAACTACTCTTTTTAATATAATCTATTTCTAAAATCATATTATGATTTGTATAATTTGTTATTTTTCCAACTATATCTCCGTTAATATTTGAATAAGATATTCCATTTGAATATTTGTTATATAATCTTTTTCCAAATTCATCATCTATATTAATAATTGCATTAGATTTTTCTTTTAATTTTGAAAACAGTTTTTCTTTTGCCAAGAAATAATTTTCCATATCTCCATGAAAATCTAAATGATCTTGTGTCAAATTTGTAAATATCGCTACATCAAATTCTAACATATCAACTCTTCCTAATTCTAACGAATGTGATGATACTTCCATAATAAGATACTCTATATTTTTTTCAATAGCTTTTTTACACATTTTTACAACATCCAATGATTCAGGAGTTGTGTTTGGCGCAGCTATTATTTCATCTCCTATTTTATATTCAATAGTTCCAAATCTTGCAACTTTTCCTAATATCTCTTCTATTAAATATGTTGTAGTTGTTTTCCCATTTGTTCCTGTAATCCCTATTATTTTAAGTTTCTTTTGTGGCCAATCGTAAAAATTAGAAGCTATAATCCCTAATCTTTTCCTTAAATTATTTACTTTTATATATGTAACTTTTTCATCTAATATCTCCACTTTTTTTGATACAATAACCATTTTACATCCATTATTAATAGCAGTCTCAATAAAATTATGTCCATCAATAGAAAACCCTTCTAATGCTACAAAAATATCATTTTCATCTATTTTTCTAGAGTCATATTCCATCTTGTTATAATCTGTTTTTTCTCCTTGATTTAATATTTCAAATTCTATATTCTTAAATAATTTTTCCATTTCAACTTCCTCTTTTCAATATTTTTTTATTTTTTAGTTTGCTTTTTTTATAAAATCATTTTATTTTCTAAAAAAACTTATTTTTGTTAGATAATCATACTCTTCATACAAATTATATCACATTTGTTTTTAAATTTAAAGATATTTTAATTTTTAAATTTTATAGTTCTAAAAAATTTTGCTTTGAAAAATCGCATATTTCAAAAAAATTGAATGGCTTATTTTCTGAACTTTCCTAGTAAAATATAAAAAGGACAGAAATTTAATTTCTGTCCTTAATAACGTTATTTTTAAACCGTTCCTTAATAATTATTAATTTTTATTTTCTATTAAAATAATGTGTATGTAATAGATGATGAGCTTTTTCTCCCAATGGGCTTCCCAAATATGTTGAATATAACTCTTTAATATATGGGTTTTCATGAGATTTTCTAATTGCTTTTCCTTCATCTTCTCTATATATTGCTTCTGCCCTTTTCTTTAATATATCTAAATCTCCATGATGGTAAGGTTGACCTCCACCACCAATACATCCTCCTGGACAAGCCATTATTTCTATAGCATGGAATTTTGATTTACCAGATTTTATATCTTCTAATAATTTTCTTGCATTTCCAAGCCCATGTGCTATTCCTATATTTAAATCTAAATCTCCAACTTTTACAGTTGCACTTTTTATTCCATCTAGTCCTCTAAAAGAAGTAAAGTTTACATCTTTTAATTCTTCTTTTGTAACCCATTCGTATGCTGTTCTTACTGCTGCTTCTATAACTCCTCCAGTTGCACCAAATATTACTCCAGCTCCTGTTGATTCTCCTAATGGATTATCAAATTCTTGATCTTCCAAATCTACAAAATCAATATTAAACTGTTTTATCATTCTTGCTAATTCTCTTGTAGAAATTGAAATATCTACATCTGGATTTCCGTCTACTTTAAATTCGTCTCTTCCAACTTCATATTTTTTAGCAAGACAAGGCATAATTGAAACCACTACCATATTTTCTCTTTTCACACCTATTTTTTCAGCATAATAAGATTTTGCTATAGCTCCAAACATTTGTTGTGGAGATTTAGCTGTTGAAGGTATATCTTTCATCTCTGGGAATTGATGCTCAAAGAATTTTACCCATGCTGGACAACAAGAAGTAAGTATTGGTAATTTTACTGTTTTATCTCCCTCTAAATGTCTTGTTAATCTATCTAAAAACTCACTAGCTTCTTCCATTATTGTTAAATCAGCTGCAAAATCTGTATCAAATACATTATCAAATCCTAATTTTTTTAATGCAGTTACTATTTTTCCAGTTACAAGAGTTCCTGGTTCCATTCCAAATTCTTCACCTAAAGCTGCTCTTACTGCTGGAGCTACTTGCACAACTACTGTTTTTTCAGGATCAGCTAATGCAGATACTACATCCCAAGTATAATCTTTTTCTGTTAATGCCCCTGTTGGACATACTGCCACACATTGTCCACAATAAGTACATACAGAATCTTCTAAATTCATTTCAAATGCTGGTGATACTACTGCATCAAATCCTCTATTAATTCCAGATAATGCTCCTACTGTTTGTACTTCATTACACATAGTTTCACATCTTCTACACATAATACATTTATCCATATCTCTTATAATTGAAGGAGAATAATCTTCTCTATATGTTGACTGAGCTCCATCACATCTTATTTCTCTTATTCCAAATTTTTCTGATAAATCTTGTAGTTCACATTCACCTGATTTAGCACAAGTTAAACACTCTTTTGGATGATCCGATAAAAGTAATTCTAATACAACTTTTCTAGCATTTAATGCTCTTACACTATTACTTTTAACAACCATTCCATCTGTAACTGGTGTTGCACATGAAGGTGCTAAATTTCTTCTTCCTTCAACTTCTACAACACAAGCTCTACAAGAAGCAGTTTGATTTACTAATCCTACGTCATGTAAATTCAAATGACATAAAGTAGGTATTTCTACATTAACTTTCTTTGCAGCATCTAATATAGTAGACCCTTTAGGCACTTCTACAAGTTTATCATCAATAGTAATTTTTACCATTTCCATCTATTTTCACTCCTTTGTTATTATTTTTTTTCAATAGCCCCAAATTTACAAGCATCATAACACGCTCCACATTTGATACATTTTTCTTGGTCTATTACATGCGCAGTTTTAACTTTTCCAGAAATTGCTCCTACTGGACATACTCTTGCACAAGCTGTACAACCAATACATTTACCTGGATCAATTACATATTGAAGTAATGCTGTACATTGTCCTGCTGGACATCTTTTATCTACTACATGTGCTACATATTCATCCCAAAAATTATCTAATGTTGATAATACTGGATTTGGTGCTGTTTGTCCAAGACCACAAAGTGCTGTATCTTTTATTACTCCACTTAACATTTTTAATTTTTTAAGATCATCCATAGTTCCTTGACCTTTTGTAATTTTATCTAACATTTCATATAATCTTTTTGTCCCTACTCTACAAGGAGTACATTTACCACAAGATTCATCAACTGTAAAATCAAGATAGAATTTTGCAATAGATACCATACAATCATCTTCATCCATAACTATCATTCCACCAGATCCCATCATAGAACCTGCTGCTACTAAGTTATCAAAATCTATTGGAACATCAAGATCTTTTTCTGTTAAACATCCTCCAGAAGGACCTCCTGTTTGTGCAGATTTAAATTTCTTTCCATTTTTAATTCCGCCACCTATATCAAAAATAACTTCTCTTAAAGTTGTTCCCATTGGAACTTCTATAAGTCCTACGTTATTTATTTTTCCTGCTAATGCAAAAACTTTTGTTCCTTTTGATTTTTCTGTTCCTATTTTATTAAACCAGTTTGCACCTTTATTAATAATTACAGGTATATTTGCAAATGTTTCTACATTATTTACATTTGTAGTTTTTCCCCAATATCCTGATTCTGCTGGAAATGGTGGTTTTGTTGTAGGTTCTCCTCTTTCACCTTCCATAGAATGAATAAGTGCAGTTTCTTCTCCACAAACAAATGCTCCTGCTCCATATTTTAACTCAATATCAAAATCAAATCCACTTCCCATAATATCTTTTCCTAATAGTCCCATTTCTCTTGCTGAACTAATAGCATTTTGCAGTCTTTCTATTGCCAATGGATATTCTGCTCTTATATAAACAAGCCCTTTAGTAGCACCAATAGAATACCCACAAATAGACATTGCTTCTATTACACTATGAGGATCTCCTTCTAAGATTGATCTATCCATAAATGCTCCTGGATCTCCTTCATCAGCGTTACATACTACATATTTTTGTTCTCCAATGTTATATTTACTAGCAAATTCCCATTTTAATCCAGTAGGGAATCCTCCTCCACCTCTTCCTCTTAATCCTGATTCTTTCATTTCAGCAATTACATCTTTTGGAGTCATTTCTGATAAAACTTTTCCTAAAGCTTGATATCCTTCTCTTGCTATATATTCTTCAATTTTATCAGGATCTATAAATCCACAGTTTCTAAGTGCTATTCTCATCTGTTTTTTATAAAAATCCATATGTTTAGAATCACTTATATGTTTCTTTGTCATTGGATCTTTATATAATAAACTATCTACTTTTCTACCTTTTATTAAGTGTTCTTCTACAATTAATTTTGCATCTCCAGGTTTTACTTCTGTATAGAATGTATTATCTGGTAAGATTTTTACTATTGGTCCTTTTTCACAAAATCCGAAACAACCAGTCATTAATACTTGTACATCATTTTCCATATTATTTTCTTTTAATAATGATTTTATATTATCAGCTATGGCTTTACTACCTGACGATAAACATCCTGTTCCACCACATATAAGAACATGCATCTTATAATTTGCCATTTGTTATACCCTCCTTCAAATTATTTTTCTTCTTCAATAGTTGTATACCCTACTGGTATTATTCCATCTACCAATTCTCCATTTTTAATATATTTTTCAATTATTTCTTCTGTTTTATCTGCATCTACATTTCCAAACACAACTGCTTCTTTACCTGGTAAAGTTATTTCTACAGTTGGTTCTGAATGACAATATCCCATACATCCAGTTTGTGTTATTACAGCATTTTTTATATTTTTTTCATTTAATTTTCCGATAAAAGCATCCATTGTATCTTTAGCTCCTGCAGCAATTCCGCAAGTTGCCATTGCTATTTTTATTTGAACTAAATCATCTACATTTTCACCTTTTTCTCTTAATTCTACTTTATTTTGTAATTTTTCTCTTAATTTTTTTAATTCATCTAATGATTTTATTTTTGCCATTAAAATCTACCTCCTAGTTATGGAACGGCTTAAAAAGTAGTTACCCTTTTCATATCAAAATATGCAATGCTTTTAGCATTTTTAATATGAATTTAGGGAAAGTTATTTTTTAAACGTTCTTATATTCTTTTAAAATATCTTTAACTTGCTCTGGAGTAACTCTTCCATATACTTTTTCCCCTACAAGTACAACTGGAGCTAATCCACATGCTCCAACACATCTTAAAGCATCCAAAGAAAATTTACCATCTAATCCAGTTTCTCCTACTTCAAGATCTAATTCTCTTTTAAATTCATCTAAAACTTTCTCTGCTCCTCTTACATAACAAGCTGTCCCCAAACATACTGAAATTGGATATTCCCCTTTCGGTGTCATTGTAAAAAATGAATAAAAAGTTACAACTCCATAAACCTTTGCTAAAGGTATATCTAGCTTTTCTGATATAAATTTTTGTACTTCCGCTGGTAAATATCCAAAAATATCTTGAGCTCTATGAAGTACTGATATTAAAGCCCCTTTTTTTTCTGGCAATTCATTAATAAACTTTTCAAGTTTACTATAGCAATCTTGTGCTAATTTGTTTTGACATCCATTAGACATTGTTGTTTCCTCCTTCTTTTATTATAGTTCTTATATTTACTTTTTCTAATATTTTAATATTAGAATGTGTTATTTTTCACATTCTAATATCTTTGATAAGTATATCACATATAAAAAATATTGTAAAGTATTTAAAGCCCATTTTAGTACATTTTTCAAAATTTTCTTTCTTCTCTTATTTTTTCATACGCTTCTTGAATTTTTTTGAATTTCTCCTCATATATTTTCTTCTCTTCTTCTGGTTTATTATGATGAATATCTGGATGATATTTTTTTGCTAATTCTTTATATTTCTTTTTTATATCCTCATCTGATAAATCTTTGCTTGCTCCTAATATTGAATAATACTCATCTAAATTATTGATGTTATTATAAAAACTTTGAGAACTATTTTGGTAATTATTAGACTCGGTATTGTCCCATTTATAATAATAATTTTTATTTCCTCCATCTTCGAAAAAATTTTTATAAGATTTATATTTATAATTTATTTTATCCTTATTTAAAAAATAATATATCAACCCTATAACTATTAATACAGGAAGAAGTGAAAATAATACTCCAAACAATGTGAAAAAAACATATATAAAGAATAATGTAGTTAATATTGCAATCATATTTTCAAATCCAAATATAAAACCAATACCTATTAATAATATTATATATAGCATTTGTTCCTCCTAAAAAATAGAGAGCACTAAGCCCTCTATTTCATTCCTTCTAATGTTTTTATTTTTTCTAATATTTTTTTATCTTTAACATCTATTTCATAAGCCGCTTTATATTCTTTTAACGCCCTATTTATTCTTCCCATATCTTCATACTTTTTAGCAAAATCAAGATGTGCACTATACATATCAAAATCTAAAAATATTGCAAATTCATATGCGTTTACTGCATCTACTACTAACCCTGCTCTTGAATATGCATTCCCTAATAAAAAGGATACAAATGGCGAATCAGGAGCTATATCTAATATAAAATTAAACTCATCAATGGCTTTTTCTAAATTATTAATTTCATAATATAGATACCCCAAAAAACCTCTGATATCTATATTTTTAGGTTCTAATTTTTTTAATTTTTCATATATATCTATAGCTTCTATATCTTGTCCACTATAATGATATATAGTTCCCAATTCTTCCAAAGCTTTTATGTTGTTAGGAGCTTGTGATAATATTTCATTTAATTTTTGTATTTTTAACCCTATCTTTTTGATATTAGATATTTCATTAAATATTTTAGTTCTTAGCACTTTTCATCACCTCTCAACGGTTATTTTTAATCCAAAACTTAAATTATTATATCATATTTTCATCTTTTTTTAAAGTTTTTATTTTTTACTTATTTAAAAATTCCATATATTCTTCTAATGTAGGAAATTTTCCTAATATTGCACAACAAGCCGCTACTAAAGAACTTCCTAAATAAGCTCCTGAATTTGCAGGCCCGAGTCTTCCTTGATAATTCCTAGTTGTAGTTGTAATTGCAGTAGAATTTGATCCAATTCTTCTTTTATTACCCATACATAGTCCGCAAGTTGGCATTATTACTACTCCACCAGCATTAATAATTTTATCTAAATCTTTATTATCAGCTAATCTTTCTGTAATATCCTCTGCTGCTGGACTTACTACAAAATTTATTCCTCTTTTTATTTTATTTCCATCTAAAATTCTTGCAGCGCTGCTTATTGACTCATATTCTCCACCTACACAACTTCCAATATATACTTCATCAACTTCTGTCCCTGCTACCTCTGATAAGAATGCAACATTATCTGGATGATGAGGTACCGCAACTATTGGTTCTTTATAATTATTTAAATTTATTTTTATAACTGCATCATATTCTGCATTTTCATCTGCTCTTAAAAAGATTGGATTTTCCAAAAATTCTTCTATTGATTTAGATGCTTTTTTTACAGATTCTGATATGTTGGCATCAGGTCTATTTTTCAAATATTCCAAATCTTTTTCCAATTCTTTTATTGTATTTTCATCTGCTTGAATTAATCCAGCTGATGCTGATCTTTCTGCCACTGCATTTGTTAATATATATTTTTCTTCAGACGTTAATTTTTCTATACCATACATCTCTATAATTTTCCCAGTATATACACCTTTCCCATACCCTTGTTTTTCAGCTTCCATTACTAACATTGATACCATATCTCTGGCAGTCATACCTGCTTGTAATTCTCCATAAAATTCAACTTTAACTACTTTATCCATTATCAATTCCATTTTTCCATATTTCATACAACTTGCAACTATATCTGAAGCTCCAGGAAACGATATTCCTCTTGGACTTCTTGTATGCGAATCTCCACCTACAATAATATCTGTTGGCGTTACAAATCTATTCCCTATTGTGTGTATAATTCCTTCACCTGGTCTTAATCCAACTCCACCTCTATCATCTACAAACCCTACTAAAAATTTGTGTCTATCTCTCTCTTCTGAACTTGGTGCCTCACAAGTATGACATAACGATTGAACTACAAAATCAGCTCCAAATGTCATTCCACCAGCCATTGATTGATATTCTTCCATTGTCATAGGTCCTGTTGTATCTTGAGAATAAACTCCTCTTACTTTTACAGTAGCAGTTTCTCCTGCTTTAACTGTTGTTTTCCCATCTATTCTATTATACGCAACTAACTTTTCAGCTAAATTCATGGCAACTTTTTCATCACTATCTTTTAATTTTTCTGGCATTTTAGAATTATCAAAATCAATATTATTTTCTATACAGTAATCTGATGCCCAAGCTTGCAATTCTTTCCCAGCAGTATAATTATTAACTCCGCCAGCTTTAATTTTTTCCAAATCAAGATCTTCTATTTTCTCAAATTCTATCTCTTTTTCATTATTAATTATCAATTTACTATTTTCTACATCTACTTTTATACTATCTTCCTCATTTATACCATCTGTATTACATAAAATTGGTAATATTGCAGATGAAACCAAAGAATTTCTAAAAATAGGTGCCATAGTTTTTGCAATTACAACTCCACCAGTTTTATTTTCTGGTTCTCCTTCTATATTTTCTCCTATAACTTGTAATACAGTATATGTAGCTGACTTTCTAGACGAACCTTCTCCAAATCCTTCTCCACCAACTATATATATACTCTTACTTTTTTCTTTTAATTTATTTAATCTTTCCATAAAATCTGCTTCATCAGGTCTTCCATCCATAATATATGTAGCATGCAATGGCTTATCTGTCCTAGAATTAGCTCTCTTCCCAGGTGATAAATGATCTGTACTTATGAAATCTCCTACTTTTATCCCAACTCCTAAATATTCAGATTTTAAATTCCAAGTTTTTGAAAATTCTTTTTCTGCCCAAGCTTTAATTAAATTTGCAATTTCAGAACTATTTTTTGACAATTTAGCTAATTTATCAAAATCTTCTTTGTTTACTAAAACTACTTTTTTTAATTCTTCCACTACTCTATCAGACTCAATTTTTTCTTCAATTAATTTTATCATAATTGGAGTTGCTGCTCCACCCTTCATATTAAAAAGAGTAATTAAAGCATCTTCTTTGTTTATAAAACTATTTTTTATATTTTCAGATATTATTTTATATAAATATTCAGCTTTTTTATAAGTTTCTGGGAATGTTCCTCTTAAAACTTCATTTTTTATTAATTTTACTAATAATTCTCCAAAAACAAATTTTTCTCCTAAAAATTCAATATTTTCTTCTAAATTTTCTCCTGCAATTAACATTTTAAAAAATGATTCTACCTCTTGTGATTTTATAGGTCTTGGATATAATCCATATGACTTATATCTTTCTTCAGCTCTTTTTTTGTAGCTTTTAAAAACTTCCATATTATTCCTCCTTCAATTTTTTATTCATTATTTATTATAAAATATTTTTTCAAAACTTGTACCTGTTAAGTGACCTTATTATATAACATAATCTAAAAAAAAACAAGGAACTAATTACGCTAAGGAACGTTTGAAAAATAATGTTCTCATATTTTGTTATAAAAACGCTTAAAACATTGCGTATTTTATAACAAAATGGAAATGTTATTTTCAAGCCATTCCTAATTAACCCAAACAAAATATGACAACGCAGAGTCGTAAAATAATCAGAGATTCACAGAGGAAAATAATAATTGGTAATTAAAAACTCTTCCAATCCTATCTATCTCTGCGTAACTTTGCTTTCTCTGCGGCTCTGCGTTGAACATCCTTTTCTCTAATTATTTTATACTATATGGTTTACTTATAAAATTAATTTTCTAATCTTATAATTTCTTTATTATAATATCTTTCTTTATCTTTTCAATTTCTTCTTTCTTACATAATTCGTCTGAAAAAGCTGTTGCTGTTCCTGATGCCACTCCTATTCTAAAACATTCTATTAGCTCTTTATCTTCTTCCATTGCAGATAGAAATCCTCCTATTAAAGAATCTCCTGCTCCAACAGAATTTTTAACTGTTCCTTTAGGAACCATAGCTTTTAAAATATCTTTTTCATTTATTAATAATGCTCCATCTCCAGCCATTGATACTATTACATTTTTAGCTCCCATTTCCAAAAGTTTTTTCCCATATACAATAACATCTTTTTCGTCTTTCAATTTAACTCCAAATATATTTTCCAATTCAAAATAATTTGGTTTTATCAAAAAAGGATTATACTTTAATGAGTTTACTAAATATTTTCCAGTTGTATCAACTACTATTTTCACTTTTTCATCAACTATTTCAGATAATTTTGCATATATATCTTCCTCTAATGAAGTTGGAACACTTCCAGCTAAAACTAATATATCATCTTTTTTTAGAGATTTTATTTTTAAAAATAACTCCTTTTTTTCAGATTCTGAAATTTTTAACTTTTTATCATTTATTTCTGTTTCAGACTTTTCACTCTTTATTTTCACATTTATTCTACTATCTTGATTTATTTCTATAAAATCACATTTTATATTTTTTTCTTTTAGATTTTTTTCTATATATTTGCCAGTAAATCCCCCAATATATCCAAGTGCAATTGAATCCTTTTCTAAATTTCTTAAAACTTGACTTACATTTATTCCTTTACCCCCAGCTGTTTTATATTGAGATACAATAGTATTTAATCTTCCTTCTTTAAATTCAGATAATTTTATATTATAATCAAGTGAAGGATTTAATGTTACAGTATAAATCATTTTTCTGCCTCCCTATGGCTCAAGAACGTTTAAAAAATAAGTTTCTCATTTTTTGTTATAAAAACGCTTAAACCATTGCGTATTTTAAAACAAAATCGGAAGGTTATTTTTAAGCCGTTCCTCAATAATATATTTCAAAAACAAATGAGCAGATACAAATTTCGCATCTACTCATCTATATCTTTTTACAATTTTTCTGCTAATTCTTTCAGATACTCTCTTAATCCTTCTCCAACTTCTTCATGTCTTAATCCATATTCTATATTTGCTTTTATAAATCCAAGTTTATCCCCTGTATCATATCTTTCTCCAACAAAATCATATGCTAAAACTTTATCTCCATATTTTATCATTTCTAATATTGCATCTGTTAATTGTATCTCTCCACCTTTTCCAGGTTCTATTTTTTCTAAAAATTCAAATATTTGAGGTTCTAAAATATATCTTCCTAAACAAGCATAATTAGAAGGTGCTTCTTCTTTTGTCGGCTTTTCTATAAAATCTTCTACTTTTACAGTTCTTTCATCAAATCTATTTCCCGGTTTTATTATTCCGTAAGAAGATACCTTATCATCTGGAACTTGTTGTACACCTATTACAGACCCTCCTTTATACTTTTCTCTTACATCTAACATCTGTTTTACAACAGGAACATCATTATATACTATATCATCACCTAATACCACAACAAATGGTTCATGCCCAATATGATGTTTAGCTTTTAAAATTGCATGCCCTAACCCTAATGGCTCTTTTTGTCTTATATAATAAATATTTGCATATTCAGATATTTCTCTTACAACTTTCAACATTTTATCTTTATTCTTTTTTTCTAATATATACTCAAGCTCTACTGAATAATCAAAATGATCTTCTAATGCTCTTTTATTTCTACCAGTAACAATAGTAATATCTGTTATTCCTGATTTTACTATCTCTTCTACTATATATTGTATAGCTGGTTTGTCCACTATTGGTAGCATCTCTTTTGGTTGTGCTTTTGTTGCAGGTAAAAATCTTGTACCTAATCCTGCTGCTGGAATTACTGCTTTTCTTATCTTTTGCATAATAACTTCCCCCTAGTATTTTTCTATCCTATCAATGTACCTTCTGGAACACTATTATCAATCTCAATTAATTTTATTCTTTTTTTCTCCATAGTTGTCAAAAACATTCCTTCTGATAATATTCCTCTTAATTTTACAGGTTTTAAATTTGATACCATTAATACTTTTTTATCTTTTAGCTCTTCTACTTTATAATATTTAGCTATTCCTGATACAACTGTTCTTTCTTCTTTTCCAATAGATACTTTAAATTTCAAAAGCTTATCTGCTCCTTCTACTTTTTCTGCTAATAAAATTTTAGCTACAACCATCTTAGTTTTCTTAAATTCATCTATCTCAATTGTCGGTTCAATTTTTTTAGATTTAACTTTTATCTCCTCTTTTTTCTCTTCAACTTCTATTCTTGGAAAAATAGGTTCTGCATTTTTTACTGTTGTGTATTCTGGAACATTTCCCCATTCTTTTAAATTTTCTAATCTAGCATCTTCTATATTTCCGTTAATCCCAAGTTGATTCCAAATTTTAGCAGCTGTCTCAGGCATATAAGGATATACTAATACCGCTATTTTATATAAAGATTCTACTAAATTATACATAACAACTGCTAATCTCTCTTTTTTAGTTTCATCTTTTGCTAATTTCCAAGGCATTGTTTCATCTATATATTTATTCATTCTTGATATAAATTTCCAAATTTGCTCTAATGCTTTTGAAAATTGTATATTCTCCATCTCTTCATCTACTTTTACTAACATTTCAAAAAATAGTTCTTTTATTTGTACGTCAAATATCTCTTCACCTTCACCTTTTGTCACTACACCTTTAAAATATTTTTTTATCATACCTATTGTTCTATTTAATAAATTTCCTAAGTCATTAGCTAAATCTGCATTTATTCTTTGTACCATTGCTCTTGTAGAGTAATCTCCATCCATTCCAAAATGAACTTCTCTCATTAGAAAATATCTAAAAGCATCTAATCCATATTTTTCTACTTCACTCTTAGGATTAACTACATTTCCTTTTGATTTTGACATTTTTTCTCCTGCTGCTGTCCACCATCCATGTGCAAATATTTTACTAGGTAATTTTTCTCCTGCTGCCATTAACATAATTGGCCATATTATAGCATGAAATCTCAATATATCTTTTCCTAACAGATGTACAACTTCTCCATTATTCCAAAACTTATCAAACATTTCAGGGTTGTTTTCATATCCTACTGCTGTTAAATAGTTTGTCAAAGCATCAAACCATACATATACTACATGCTCTTTATCTATTTCTAAAGGTATCCCCCATTTAAATGTGTTCCTCGAAATTGATAAATCTTTTAATCCTTGTTTTATAAATGAAGTTACTTCATTTTTTCTATATGAAGGTTGAATAAAATTAGGGTTATCTTCTATATATTTTAATAATTTATCTGCATATTTTGACATTTTAAAAAAATAAGATTCCTCTTTTACAACTCTTAATTTTTTTCCACAATCTGGACAACTGTCTCCTTCTCCCATTTGTGATTCAGGAACAAAATTTTCACACGAAACGCAATAATGTCCTTCATATTCTCCTTTATAAATATCCCCATTTTCATATACTTTTTTTATAATTTTTTCTACAGATTTTATATGTCTATCTTCTGTTGTTCTTATAAAATCATTGTTATTTATATTTAATAAATTCCACATTTTTTGAAATTTAGGCGTTATTGAATCTACAAATTCTTGAGGACTCATTCCTTTTAATTTTGCAGCTTCTTCTATTTTTTGTCCATGTTCATCTGTTCCTGTTAGAAAAAAAACATCATATCCTGCTGTTTTTTTATATCTAGCTAACACATCAGCTGCAATTGTAGTATATGCTGAGCCTACATGCGGTTCTCCATTTACATAATATATTGGCGTTGTTACATAAAAATTTTTACCCATTTTTATTATTTCCTCCTATTTTTTATTGTTCCTAAATTCAAATTTCTTTTAATTGATTTTTATCATTTTCCTCTATTTTAAAATTGCTTATGTTTTTAGACAGATTTAAAGTTAAATCTATCAGAATATTTATTTCAGCTAAAGAATAATCCAATAAATCTCTAACACCTTTTGAAATGTCACTATTATTTATAGATAACTCTTCTATTCCAGTAGAATTATCTGTGATTTCTTTTACTACTTTTGTTATTCCCTCAGAAGAATTAGTTTGATCTTTTGTTAATTCTGTTATTTTTCTTATCTCTGTATCATTTTTATCAATTATATTTATAATAGATAATATTACTGTTTTTACACTTTCTGTTATCTCTAATCCTTTCCTCACACTTATTTCTATATCATCATTTGCCTCTTTTACAGTACTTACCTCTGTTTGGATATCATTTACAAGTTTTTCAATTTTTTCTGTTTCATCACTTGTTTTTTCTGCTAATTTTTTTATTTCATCTGCAACAATGGCAAACCCTTTTCCTGCCTCACCTGCTCTTGCAGCTTCTATTGATGCATTTAATGCAAGCAAATTAGTTTGATCTGACAATGAATTTATAGCTGTTATAATATCTCCAATTCCTAAAGATATACTTATTAAATCTTTTATCTTTTTTTCTGCTCTTTCAACACTACTGCTTATATCTAACATCCCAACTGCCATTTCTTTTATTTTACTTTCACCTATTTTCGCTGTATCTATTGTCTCTTTTGATAATTTCAAACTATCTTCCACATTATTTTGAACTTTTTTCCCAGTTTCTGCTATTTCTTCTAGCTCTGCTAAAGTCTCTTCTATTCCTGCCGTTTGATTTCTCACATTATCAAGAACTACCTCTATATTTTCTTCTAAATCTTCCATTCCTTTTTCAATTATCTTTTCATTTAAATTATTATTTCTTTTATTATACCTATTTCCTTTTGAGACATTATCTAATACAAAAGTTATTTTTTCTGTCTTTTCACTAACTTCAAATATTAATTGTTTTATACTATATATTATATCGTTTAAATTACCAACAAAACTATTAAAATATGTTGCTAATTCGCCTATTTCATCTTTTCTTTTTACAAAAATTCTTTTCGTTAAGTCTCCTTTCCCTTCAGCTATTTTTTTTAATCTATCTGCAACTATTTTTAAATTTTTTAATAAGTATATTATAATAATATAAATTCCAATAAATAGAACAATTATTATAAATAATAATATATACAAACGCAATTTCAAACTATTAATTTTTTTATAAAATGATTTTGTATTTTCATTTAATTGAGTTTGTATAATCTCATCTAATTCTTTCATGCTTTTTAATGCTGGACCATCACTTATCTTCACTGTTGAATCTATTTCTTTTACAGTTTTATTCTCTTCTTTTAATTTTATTGCTAATTTTAAATTTCTATTATATTCTTCAAAAGTATTATTAATTATTTTCAAATCATACTTTTCTTTTTCTCCTAAATCATTAAATTTTAAATACTCTTTATAATTTTCTCTAAATGAATTCATCTGTTTTTCAAAAGATTTTATTTGCTTTTCTTGACCTCTAATTATATAATTTTTAAATTGATGTATTGCACCACCATATCCAAAATTATCTCTTATTTTTGAAATTAATACAGATCTTCTCATTATATTATTATCAATTATACGCCACTGCTGTTGTAAATTATTTATTTCTATAAATATAAATAATCCCTTAACTACTAAAATAGCACCAATAATGCTCATAAAAATATTTAACTTAGTCTTTATTCTCATTATATATTCCCCCTTATTTTTTCAACTTTTCAATCTCCTCTTCACTTAATCCCGTCTTTTCCATTATAGTTTTCAAATCTAAAACATCTAATAAACTTTTTGCTATCTCTATATTTCTCTTTTTTATCCCTTTTTCAATCCCTTTTTCAATCCCCTTTTTTTCAGCTTTTTTTAGAGCTGCATCTTCATCTCTTAACCATTTTAATCTAGCTTCATAACTTTCACGCTCATCTTTATTTAATGACATCTCTTCTAATATCTCTACCGCTTTTTTTATTGTAGATACCTCTTCTAGCTCTTTTGGAAGTTTATTTTCTTCATATTTTTCTGCTCTTTTTAAAAAGTTTACCCATCTATCTAACATTGTACTGAATTTTTCATTATATTTCTCTAGTTCTATAAAATGTATCTCTAAATGATCTATAAACTCATCTTTACTTTCCATATTTATTATTTTATAAATATTATGATAATTTTCCTCATCTAAACATCTAAAATTTAATATATTTATGCTTATTGTCTTCTTTAAATTATCATAATTTATCCCTGTGGATAGTTGACCTGAATATAATCTTGCCCAATAATACAATGCTCTCTTGTCAAAGTATTCCTGATCAATTATTTGCATTTCTATATTATACCAACGCCCTCTTTGATCTACCGCTTTTATATCCAATATTGATAATTTATCATTTCTAAAATTCTTATCATTATAAGGGTTTTTAAGTTCTAACTCTGTTACTCTATCATCTTCTGATACTACTGAATTTATAAAATCTAATAACAAATCCTTATTATCTTCCGAACCAAATAATTTTTTAAATACAAAATCTACTCTCGGATTTATTCTACACATAACCATCACCTCTACTTTATAAGTATTTTATCTTAAATAACATTTAAAAAATAAACTTCTCATATTTCATTATAAAAACTCTTGAATATCTATATATTTCAAAACAAAAATATTGTTTCTAATCCATCCCTAAAGAATTTTCTATTATTATATTTGCTACACCCACAGCTTTTTTCAAAGAACCATAATCAGCTAAATTTTTCCCAGCTATATCATATGCTGTCCCATGATCCACAGAAGTTCTAATTATCGGTAATCCTACAGTTATATTTACTCCAAGTCCAAAAGATTCCATTTTCATTGGAATTAATCCTTGATCATGATACATTACAACCGCTATATTAAATTCATCTTTTAACATTCTAACAAAAAGTGTATCTGGAACAATAGGTCCTTCCACTTCTATTCCAAGTTTCTTTGCTTCTTCAACTGCTGGTAAGATTTCTTTTATCTCTTCATCACCAAATAATCCCCCTTCTCCATTATGAGGATTTAATCCTGATACAGCTATTTTAGTTTTTATTCCTAACAGTTTTTTTGCTTTATTGGCAAGTTTTATCTTCTTTAATATATTTTCTTTTTTTACCTTTTTTATAGCATCATTTAAAGATAAATGAGTTGTATTTAAGACAACTGTTATTTTATCACCTTTTAAAATCATTGCATAATTTTTTGTATTTGTATTATCTGCTAAAAAAGATGTATGCCCACTATAATGATAACCTGCTAAATTTATAGCTTCTTTACTAATTGGTGCTGTTACCATTGCATCAAAAGTTTTATCTTTTGTTAATTCAAGAGCTTTTTCAATATATAGCATACTCATCTTTCCAGATTGTTTTGTAGGAATTCCTATTTCTAATTCCTTAGCTTTAGCAATATTTTCATCTATAGTTTTATGCTCAACATTAATAATTGGAATTATATTTTTAGAAATAATATTTTTTATCTCTTCTCTATTTTTATAATTTCCCAAAATATCTTCTACTTTTAAATCTAAATTATACTTTCCTATGTAATATTTTAGTATTTCTTTATCTCCAACAACTACTGGTATAAAATTATTTCCACTTTTTGAAAAAAAATCTTTATAAAATTTCAATATAATTTCTGGTCCAATACCTGCTGGATCTCCCATTGTAATTAATATTTTGTTTTTCATAACTACTCTCCAATTTATATTTATTTTCCTGAATTATAACACATTTTTTAAAATATATTAAGTGTTTTTTATAATATAAAAAATAAGCTACGCTTCATAATGTAAAGTATAAATGTTTTTCAAAATTTTTGGTTTCTGAAAAATTTTGCTTTGAAAAATTGCATATTTCAAAAAAACGGCGTAGCTTATTTTCTGAATAAATTTATAATTTCCTATTATATCAATGAACGTTAAAAAAATCTTTTGTTCTTATATTTCCAATAATATCTCTTTTATTTTTTTCATTTCATCTCTAGCTTGTATAGCTTTTTCAAAATTTAACTCTTCTGCATATTTTTTCATATCTTTTCCTAATTTTTTTATTTCTGCTTCCATTTGAGTTTTATTTCTATATATTTTTTTTACTTCTAATATTTTTTTATCTCCAATTATAGTTTCATAATCATAATTTAAAGCATCTTTTGGTAATTCTTTTATTATTTGTTTTGGATCTATATTGTTATCTATATTATATTTTTTTTGTTTTTTCTTACGCCTATTTATCTCATATAGTGCTTCTTTCATTGATTTTGTTTCTTTATCTGCATACAAGATCACTCTTCCATTTATATTTCTAGATGCTCTCCCCATTGTTTGAATTAATGATCTCCTTGATCTTAAAAATCCCTCTTTATCAGCTTCTAATATTGCTACTAATGAAACTTCTGGAATATCAAGCCCCTCTCTTAATAGATTTATTCCAACCAAAACATCAAATTCACCCATTCTAAGACCTCTTATTATATCTACTCTTTCTAATGTGTCTATTCCAGAATGCATATATTTCACTTTTATCCCAAATTCCAAATAGTATTCTGTTAATTCTTCTGCCATTTTTTTTGTTAATGTTGTTACTAATACTCTTTCCTTTCTTTTAGCTATTTTATATATTTCACTCATCAAATCATCAACTTGGTTTGTAGTTGGTCTAATCTCAATTTCAGGCTCTACAATTCCTGTCGGTCTAATTAGTTGCTCTGCAATATTAGCTTTAGAATTTTCTATCTCAAAATCTCCAGGAGTAGCAGATACAAATACCAACTGTTTTGCTTTTTTTAAAAATTCCTTAAATTGCAAAGGCCTATTATCATATGCAGATGGCAACCTAAATCCATTTTCTACTAAAACTGTTTTTCTTGCTCTATCCCCATTATACATTCCTCTTATTTGTGGAGCTCCAACATGAGATTCATCTATAAACACAATAAAATCTTTTGAAAAATAATCTAATAAAGTATATGGAGTTTCTCCAGCTTTTCTTTCAGCTAAATATCTCGAATAATTTTCTATCCCTTTACAATAACCAATTTCCCTTATCATCTCTAAATCATATTGTGTCCTCTGCCTTATTCTTTGTGCTTCTAATAATTTTCCATTTTTTTCAAAAAATTCAACTTGAGTTATCATCTCTTCTCTTATTTGATTTAATATTTTTTCTATCTTTTTTTCTTCTGTAACATAATGAGTTGCTGGCATTATCATTATTCTTTCTAAATTTTTTTTTATTTTTTTCCCTGTTAATGGATCTATTTCAGAAATCTCTTCTAATTCATCTCCAAAAAATTCTAATTTATAAGCTGTATCCATATATACTGGGTATATATCTACTGTATCCCCTTTTACTCGAAACTTTCCTCTTGAAAACTCTATATCATTTCTCTCATATCTAATACTAATTAATTTTTTTAATATCTCTTTTCTAGGTGGTGCATAGCCTTTTTCTAATGGCAAACTCATTTTCCTATATACTTCTGGAGCTCCTAACCCATAAATTGCAGAGACAGATGCAACAATTATAACATCATTTCTATTTAATAACGCTGCTGTAGCAGCATGTCTTAATTTGTCAATTTCATCATTTATAGATGAATCCTTTTCAATATATGTATCTGTACTTGCAATATATGCTTCAGGTTGATAATAATCATAATATGACACAAAATATTCTACTGCATTTTCTGGAAAAAATGCTTTATATTCTGAATATAATTGTGCAGCTAAAGTTTTATTAGGAGCCATAATAAGCGCAGGTCTATTAGTCTTAGCTATTACATTAGCTATTGTAAAAGTTTTTCCAGAACCAGTTACCCCTAATAGAGTTTGATATTTATTATTATTATCTAAACTATCAATTAATTTTGCAATAGCAGTTGGTTGATCTCCTGTAGGACTAAATTTAGAAACTAATTTAAACATATTTAATCTCCTTTCAATAAAAAGTAAGATACACTTTCTACTATTTTCATCTTTTTCTATTATATCCAGATATCATTATTAATTTTAATAAATCTTTCCAGTTTCAAGAATTTTTTTCCTCTCTCCTATCTTTACCCTCTTTTATTCTTTTATTCTTTTATTCTTTTATTCTTTTTATAATTCCCGTGCATTTGTGTAAAATAATAAATTTTCTTGGTGAAATTCCCGTTAAGCAGCTGTCATTGTTTGAGCGTAGCGAGTTTGACAGTTGTAGGGAATGAGCCTTAGAAAATTATTATTTGGAACATTAGCACTTGATTTTTTGTTACTTTTTCATCAAGGAAAAAGTAAAGATTCTCTAATTTCAAAAATAGAAAACAAGCCGAAACAAATGTCTCGGCTTATGAATGTTCAAAAAATATTATTCTTTTGTTCTTTTGTTCATAAAAAACTCTTAAGCCCAGTAAATAAACAAATTGATATCCTATTTTAAAACCATTCTAATCTTCTTTTATTTTATTCCAATCTACTCCTTTAATAAATTCTTTAAAAAATGCTAAGAAAATCCCTAAAAATATTCCCAACACAAATCCAATTATTACATTTAATTTTTTATTAGGCTTAATTGGAACTTTTGGTGTTATTGCTGGATCCAATATATTAATAACACTATTTTCTTTAACTTCATCTATTTTTGCTGTTTCATTTTGAGCTAATAACATTTTATAAATACTAACTGTTGTTTCCACTTCTCTTTGTAACCTTGACATTTTTATTTTTATATCTGGCACATCTTTTAAAGCAATCATCTCTATTGGAAGTTTTTTATTCCCTTTTTCCAAAGCTGTAATTTGTCCTTGATATACAGATATCTCTTTTTTTAATTTTTTAACTTCTATATTTTCATTTCCTGTAAATTGTTTTAACACTTCTAATTTTCCGCTTAATTCAAATACATTTGTTTTTAATTTTGTTAATATTTCTGTTAAAGCTTGTGCTTCATCCATAATTGAAACTGTATTATATTTTTTTTCTATATTTTTTAATTTTTCTTCTTGTGTCTTTAATTTTTTTTCTACTAATTTTAATTGCTTTCCTATAAACTCTCTATTTCTTTTTGCTTTTGTAAGATTTTTTTCTTTAATATATCTTTCTAATTCCGTATAATAATAATTAGATATTTCTGCACTTTTTTCCGCATCATCTAATTCTACATCTACTGTATAAGTTCCACTTTTATCATCTTGAGCTACTGTAACTATATTTTTAAGCCATTCTGCAATATCTGTAATTGTTGGTTTATCTTTCTCTTCAAGCTTTGATAGATCTATTTCGTTTTTTTCTATATAATAATCATATAATTTTAAATTTTTAACTATATCCTCTCTAAAAGTACGACTTTCCATTATTGTTATGAAATTAATTCCTGATTTTCCACCAGAACTACCCAACATACTGGCAAAAGGTATTGAGCTAGCTAATGCACTAAGACCGTTACTACCATCTCCTTGTTCTGCCATAAATACCATTTCTGATTTATAAATTTTTGGCATTCTTATAGAAACCACCGCTGCAATAATTGTTATTAATATTGTGATCCCTATAATTAATTTTTTATTTTTCCATATAACCTTTATTAAGTCCAATAGATCAATTTCATCTTCTTCTACATATTGTCTGTTTTCTTCCACTTCTAAGCCTCCATTATTTTAAATTTAATATTTTGTTTATTTCCTAAATATTCTTCAACATATCTATTTCTAATCCTTCAATTGCTAAATCACTATTTTCAAAACTGTTTTTAGCAACTTCTAGTTTTTTTTCTATATCTTCTTCACTATCTTCTGGATCATGATGAGTTAAAAATAGTTTTTTTACACCTGCCTTTTTTGCATTTTCTGCTGCCATTTCTGGAGTACTATGCCCCCATCCTTGTTTTTTTAAATAAGTTTTATAATCATATGCTGCATCATGAACCAACACATCTGCATCCTTTGCAAATTGAATTAATTTTGCATCTCCACCAATGTAACTTTCTACATCTGTTGCAAAAACAAAACTTTTACCCAAATATTCAATTCTATATATATACACTCCATTTTTAGGATGATTATACCCTTTTAATATTTTTACTACAACATCATTTTCTGAAGATACAAAATCAGCATGATATTTATTATATACTTTTAATTTTTGACTATCTTTTTTTAAAATCAATACATCTGTATGATTTATATCTGTACAGTTTTTCAAAGAACCCATTTCGTCATAACTTACTGGAAAATATGAATATGCCATAGAACTAGAAATCACCTCTTCTATACCATCTTTTAAAACCTTTGGACCATACAAATTTATTTTATAATTACCAAAATATGCTGGCAAAAATGAAGGAAATCCTTCTGTGTGATCTTTATGAGTATGTGTAAATAGTATATTTATATCAGAATGTTTTTTTTCAGCTGCTATTTTTTTCCCTAAACCTATTATCCCTGTTCCTGCATCTAATATTATTATCCCAAAATCTGTTTCAACCTCTATACATGTAGTATTCCCACCATATTTTACCCCTTTGTTTCCTGACAATACATAACTTCCTCTTACCCCCCAAAACTTAATATTAAAAACTGCCATACAGTTCACCACCTTATATTATCACTATTTTGTTCAATTCTTTTTTATATAATTCATAAATTTTTTCTTTTACAAATATCTCAAATATATACTTGTCCAAATGGTTATCTTTCACTTCAAACTCCAATATTTTTAGAGCTTTTTCCACAGCCATTGGTGGTTTATAAGGTCTATCTCTTGCAGTTAAAGCTTCAAAAATATCTAAAATTGCAAGTAACTTTGCCTCAAAAGGGATCTCATCTCCCACTAATCCATGCGGATAACCACTTCCATCAATTTTTTCATGATGCCCAGAAGCAATTTCAGGAATTCTTTTTAATAATTTAGTCCATTTTATTCCTTCAAGAATATCATATGTAAATGTAACATGTAAATTCATTTCTCTTCTTTCTTCATCTGTTAAATTCCCTTTTTTTATCATAAGATTTTCTATCTCAAATTCATCTAATAAATTCCTATTTGTGCCATCTACATCAATAAATTCAACCATTGAAATTTTGCTAATCATATTTTCCTCATCAACAGTTACAAAACCCTTCTTATTTATATCGGAAATTATCTCATAATATTTATCTATTTTTAATAAAAGTTCTGTTTCATAATCAGATAGCCTGTGTAATACTTTTCGCAACTCTAAGTTCTTTTTGAAATATTGAAATCTATATTTTATAGTTTCCATTCTATCATCTGTTAATCTGTTTCTTTTTAAAAGTATATTTTCTTTTATTCCTACTTTTCCAATATCATGTAATAATGCAGCATAATAAAGTTGTCTTATCTCATCTTTATTAAAAGTTTTATCTTTGTATGGTCCATAATCTATTCTGTCTATAGCTTTTGCTAATTCTATAGCATATCCTGCCAACCTACGCGAATGTCCTGATGTAGTAGTATCTCTTGCATCTAAAGTACTTACCATTGCTTCTATAAATGATTGAAATAGTTCTTCTATCTCATTATATAATCTTGTTCTTTCTAATAATATTGCTGCCTGTGACGCTAAAGATGTTATTATTTCCTCTTCATCTCTTGTATAAGAAATAATATTTTTTTCAATTGTATCAGGCTCTCCTAATACAGTTCCCTCTTCCTTTTTTTTATTTAATAATTGTAAAACTCCAACTACATCTCCACTATAATCTTTCATAGGAATAACCAACATATTTATAGTTTTATAATTTATACTTTTATCAAATGAATTATTATATGTTATTTTTAATAATGAATCTATATTATTTACATTTTTAATATTTAACGTTTCTCCTGTTAATCCAACATATCCAGATATACTTTTTTTATTTAATGGCAATGTAAACTCTTTAAATGGAAATTCTCTAGAAAAATTTTTTGTGATTTTAAATTTTAATTTTTCTTCTTTGTCTATAATTTCTTTTATATATAAACTTCCACCATCACTATTTGTTATTTTAATGCTCTCTTCAAGTATTAATTGTAACAACTTATTGGTATCTTTTTCTGCTGACAAAGCAATTCCTATTTTATTTAATTCTTTCATCAAATCATTTTTCGTTGCCATATCATTTCCCCCTTATACTTTTTATGCCCTAATTAATTACATCAAAAGTCTTTTCAGAAAATTTTAAATTTTTTATCAACTCTATAAATTTATTTTTATTTATATCTGACAACTTATCATAATTCTCCAATCCAAATTTATAAACTTTTTCTTGAGAATGGTTAGTTGATATATCTATTTTTAATAATTTTGATATGTTAAACAGTTTTAATATATCTTCAATTATCTCAATTTTTTCAAATTGCAACTCATCTATGAGAATATTTAATTTTTCTTTCAATCTATCCTTCATTTTATCGTTAACTATCTTATAATTTAATTTTTTAGAAGACATAATAGCTGATACTAATTCACTCTCGCTAGATTGTGAATTCAGATTTTCTAAAAATTCTTCTAGTAAATTTGTTATCTTATTTTTAAATGTATATTCTGCTGCTATTCTATATTCTTCAGGTATTGATAATTCAGCATCTAGCAAAGCAGATATTACTTGAGAACTTTCAGTATAAATTTTTTCGTATGTATTTTTATAATCTTCAAAAAATTTACCTGTAACTTTTTTTAATATTTTTCTTTTTGTTTCTAATAAAAGCTCATTAAATGTATAATATTCACTATTAATATACATATCTAACGCTCTCATAGATTCAACTATTGAAAACTTTTTTTCTATTTTTTTTAATATCTCTCTTTTTATTTCAAAATATTCTGTATTTGAAAAAATGTTTTTAACAGAACATCTAAAATCCATATTCCCGAATTTTAAAACTCCATACATCACATATCTAAATTCATTAGTTATAAGATTTTTTATTTTTACTTTTCCTATATTTAATATAAGATTTCCATCTTCTATTTTACTAAAATCATCTCTTTCTATCTCATATGTGAATATCTCACTTTTTTTACTATATTTATAAAAAGATGAACTTATCGCATAATGAGCTACCATTTTATCAAAATCAACTATTCTGCTTTTTACCATATTAAAATATATATCTTTCCCAGTTCCAAATTCTTTTATATTACTTTTGGCTTCTTCTAAATAATTCGTAAATATTTTTTCTATATCTTGATTTGTATAATCTTGTGCAAGTTGAATTGCTTTTGATGCATAACTCAAAATTTGAATTGTCTCTAATCCTGATATTTCATCAAAAAACCATCCACAACTTGTAAACATTAACAATAAATTTCTCTGTATTTCTAATAATTTCAATAAAAACTCTTGTTCTTCTGTATCTACTTCTTTTTTTAAATTTCTCTTAAAATAATCATTTACATTTTTAAGGCTTCTGTTTAAAACAACATCAACATATTCATTCCTAGCTTTCCATATATCTTTAAAATATGGAGTAGCTTCTTTTCCATATATTTCTTTTAAAATGTCCCTCAATTTATTCAACCCATCTCTTAATGGCTTTCTCCATTTTTGATTCCAACCATAATTCCCACCCGAATTACAACCACAATCATCTTTCCACCTATCAACTCCATGTGCACAGCTCCAAGAAGTTCCTTCTCCCTTGCCTTCGTTTAATTCTACTTCATCAACTACACCAAATTTCTCTAAATAATACCCATAATTTATAACTTCAAAATTATTTTTTGGAGCTAAATCAAATAAAAGATGCGCCAATGTTAAATCAGCAAATTTTTTATGATGTCCATAAGTTTCTCCATCAGTAGCTATATTCACTATTTGAGAATGTTCTGCCTTTTCATTTAAAGCTAGTTTTAATCTTGAGATATATTTAGATGAATCCTTAACTGTATCTTCAAATCCTATACTACTAGATATAGGTCCATCATAAAAAAATATATCAATATATTTATTCGGATAAGTTTTTGAATAACATCTATAAGGTTTTGTAGAATCTATTTTGCCACCCAAAACATCTTTCCACTCTTTTTTTTCCATTTCCCTTGTATTTTTTGCTTGATAAGGAGACAATATTGTAAATTTTATATCATTCTCTATTAAAGCATCCACTGTTTTATAGTCAATTGCTGTTTCTGCCAACCACATACCTTCAGGCTTTCTCTTAAACCTTGATTCAAAATCTTTTATTCCCCATAAAATTTGAGTGTTTTTATCTTCTTTATCTGCTAACGGCATTATAATATGATTATAAACTTGTGCTAAAGCATTTCCATGTCCCGAATATTCCTTTAAACTTTCTTTATCAGCTTCTAAAATTCTATTATAAGTTTCAAAATCATTTTTCTCTAGCCAACTTAATAATGTAGGCCCAAAATTAAAACTCATTTTCGAATAATTATTCACAACTTTTATTATCTCTCCTTTAGAATTGAATATTTTAGAAAATGCATTAGGCCTATAACACTCTTCATTTATCCTTTCATTCCAATCATGAAATGGATGAGCACTTTTTTGTATTTCTATTGCTTCTAACCAAGGATTTTCTCTAGGCGGTTGATAAAAATGTCCATGAATAACCAAATAAGATTTTTTTATATCTTTTTTATTTTTCATAATTCTCTATCCTCCATTAATTTTAAAAAAACATCAACCAATTTTTCTTCAAATTGTATATTTTTATTCTTTTTTAGTTCTTGTACAGCAAATTCATGACTTAATCCTTTTCTATAAGGCCTATCTGATGTTATTGCATCATAAGTATCTGCTACAGATATTATACGAGAAGTTAATGGTATTTCCTTTTTTTTCAATCCTAAAGGATAACCTGTCCCATTCCATTTTTCATGATGATGCCTTATTATTTCTGCAATATTTTTCATATTATTAATTTGAGATACTATTTCATACCCATTTTCAGGGTGTTTTTTTATTTGTTCAAACTCATAGTCAGTTAATTTTCCAGTCTTATTCAAAATATATTCTGGCAATCCTATTTTCCCCACATCATGCAAAACAGCTGCCATATCCAATTCTTTTAATTTGGCTGGTGAAAATCCCAATTCTTTTGCAATCATATATGAATACTCTGCAACTCTTTGCGAATGCCCTTTTGTGTAAGTATCTTTAGCTTCTATTGCCTTTACCAATGATTTTACAATTTCAAAATTCATATTCTTACTTTCTTCAAGTAAGTATGCATTTTCAATAATAATTCCTGCATGACTTAGAATATCTATTATTATTTGTTCCTCTTTTTCAGACAGTTCTAATTCTGAATGTTTCACTAATAATAAATATCCTCTTAAATTATTTTTTATAATTATCGGGAAACTATACCATGATTTACTATCTAAAAAGTTAGGTATAAAAGCTATAGAATTTTCTAATATATCAATTAACATACTGCTTTTACTATATTTTAATAGTTTTTTCAAAAAACTTATTCTTTCACTTTTTCCATCTTTCAAATAATAATGTTTTTCTTTTTCATTACGCTTTAAAACAAATAATGAAAAGCCTGAAACTAAATTTTCTAATAAATATAATAATTTTTCTATTACTTCTTCAAATGCCAATTCCAGCCTTAATATTTTTGTCATTTCATACAAAACCTGATAGTCTGTTAATTCATTTTCTATTTCTATATTTCTTTTTTCTAACTCTTTATACCCAAATCTATCATAAACTCTTTCATCTAATTCACTAATTATATCAACTATATTGTAATCTTTTATCTTTCCGTTATATACACAAGATGCTCCAAGTTTATAATATTTTCTAGCAAATCTTATTACATTAACTTCAGAAAAAATTGCAAATTTAAAATTTAACTCTAAATCTAACAACTCTTTTAAAATATTTTTATTCCAATTCTCTTCATCAATAAGAAGATAAAATTTTTCATTTTTCTCTATTTTTTTTAAATCAAACTCATTTTCCCCAAATATTTTTACATCATAAAAGAATTCAATATCCTCTATAAATATATTTTTATCATTAGATAATATAATTATTTTACTCATATAACGATTACTCCCCCACTAATAATATGATTCTACTTCACTACTATATTTCCCATTTTCACTATATACGTTTAAAGGTGTTTCTATTGCTATATTTTTTTTTCGATTTTTTATTGCTTCTAACATAAATAATTCAGCGTTTTTATCTACTTTAGTATGAATGAATCTTAATCTTTTTATATGAAAATTATGTTTTGTAATAACGTTTACTAATTCTTGAAATCTTTTACTCCTATAAATAATATTAAAACTTCCACCATCTTTCAATACTTTATTTGAAGATTCAATTAAAGAATTTAAATCTAATTTCAGTTCATGCCTAGAGATTGCTTTTATTAAATTATTACTTACTTTTCCATTTTTAACTTTCATATATGGCGGATTTGTAACAATCATATCAAACTTTTTTTCAACTTCATAATCTTTTATATCTATATTTTCAATTTTTATTTTATCTTCTAATTTATTTATCAATACACTTCTTTTTGACATACTTGCAATATTCTCTTGCAGTTCTACTCCTGTTATAGTATTAATATTTTCATTATTTACTAATAGCAATGGAATTATCCCAGTTCCAGTCCCTATATCTAATAAATTTATTTTTCTTTTATTATCAATTTTAACAAAATTAGAAATTAATACCGCATCCAAAGAAAATCTAAATCCATTCTTTTTTTGAATGATTTTCATATTAAATTTTGTTAACTCTTCTAGTGTTTCATCTTCATAAATTTTCATTATAATTTATTCCTTTTCTAAGCTAGCTGTTTTGCTCCCATGTTCACCTAAATTATGACTCTCTTTCATTTGCTTTGCTTCCTCTTTATCAAAAGCAATCTCATCTATGTTAAATTTATTTACTCCTTTATCTTTTACGTCTACATATATATACCCATTTAACGGATTTAAATTTATAGTTTTTCCTCTTCCAGAAGGAGTCTCTACTCTTTGCCCTACTGCTGGATAATCTGCTAATATTTCTTTATATTGCTCATATTCATATTTCATACAACATAATAATCTTCCACAAACTCCTGAAATTTTAGATGGATTTATTACAAGTCCTTGTTCTCTTCCCATCTTTATTGATACTGAATCAAATTTATCTATAAATTTTCTACAACATAACTCATGCCCACAAATTCCAAATCCACCTAAAATCCTAGCTTCATCCCTAACTCCTATTTGTCTTAATTCTATTCTCAATCTAAAAGAAGAAGCTAAATCTTTTACTAAATTTCTAAAATCTATTCTTCCTTCAGCAGTAAAATAAAAAATAAGTTTATTTTTATCAAATGTATATTCTGCTGTTATTAATTTCATAGGCAAATTATGTTCAAATATTTTCTTTTTACATATTTCATATGCTTTCTTTGCGTCTTCTCTAAGCTTATCATACTTATCTGTATCATTTTTATTTGCTTTTCTTATTACTGGCTTTAAGGGCGATACTAAAGCTTTTTCATCCATCACTCTAACTTCTGCATAGACTGTCCCTATCTCTTGCCCTCTTACTGTATCTACAATTACTTTTTCACCTTTTTTATATTGTTCATCCCCTATAACTTCAAAATTATACCTTTTTTTTGTAACTTCAAACATTACTCCAAGCACATTATGTTCCATCTATTGTATTACTCCCTTCGTCGATTGTATTTTGTCATTTATTATATTAACTGCTTCCTGTAACGCCTTTGCAAATCCTTTAAAAAAGCTTTCTATAATATGATGTGTATTTGTTCCTCTAATTAAATCCATATGTACATTTATTCCACCATTATAAGCAAGTGAATAGAAAAATTCCTCAACAAGCTCTGTGTCAAATTCTCCAACTTTATCTTTGGTAAATTCACAATTAAAACTTAAAAAACCTCTTCCGCTTAAATCTAATGATACTCTAGTTAAAGCTTCCATCATTGGGAGATGAAAAGTCCCATATCTTTTTATTCCAATTTTATCTCCTAATGCTTCTTTTATTGCAACACCTAATGATATACCAACATCTTCAACTGTATGATGAAAATCAATATAAGTATCTCCTTCAGCTTTACATATCAAATCAAAACTTCCATGTTTTGCAAAAAGTTCTAACATATGATCTAAAAATCCAACTCCTGTTTTTACATCATATTTCCCATCGCCATCTAAATTTATTTTTACATATATTTTTGTTTCAGTTGTATTTCTTGTAACCTCTCCTATACGTTTAATTCTTACCACCACCTATATTAAATTATTCTCCAAAAAACTATAATAATTATTAGTAGTCAATATAATATGATCTAATAATTCCACTTCAATTTCTTCCAATATATTTTTTGTTTTTTTTGTAAACTTTATATCATTTTTTGAAGGAGTTTCATCTCCACTTGGATGATTATGAGCAAAAATTACCTTTTTAGCATTTGAAAATATTATTTTTTTTATAAGTTCCCTTGGATAAATATAATTTCTATCCAAAGTTCCTTCAAATAAAATTTCATCTTTTATAATTCCATTTTTTGAATCTAAAAAAATAATAATAAAAAGTTCTTTACTATTATTTGATAACTTTGCTTTCAAATATTCTATTAACTCTAATGTGTTCTCTATTTTATTTTTTTTATTTAATTTCTCTTTTAAATTTATTTTTAAAATTTCATTAATAATGTTAATTAATATTGCGCTATTTTCACCAATACCATTTATCTCCATCAATTCTTCTTTGGTTAATGAAAATATATTTGTGAAATTTCCATACTCGTTTAATAACTCTTTTGCAATTATTTTACAATCTTTTCTTGGAATAGCATAAGTTAATAACAACTCTAGTATCTCATATTTATGTAATCCATTAGCACCTGAATTTAAATATTTTTCTTTTAATCTTTTTCTATGTCCATTTAACAACTCTTTTTTCATAATAAACCCCATTTTCCCAAATTAGATTATATCTTTTATTTATATTTTTGTCAAACCATTATTCTTACAATACATATATCTTAAAACAACTTTTAATTTTTTTACACTAAAATATAAAAAATTTACTTATAAATCTTTTCAAACTCATCAAAATAATTAGGAAAAGTTTTAGATACACATTTTGGATCATTTATTTTTGTATTAGGTATTAATAATCCAGCTAGTGAAAAACTCATTGCCATTCTATGATCGTCATATGTATCAATTAAAATTCCTTCATTATATTTTTTAACTGGTTCTATTATTAAGCCATCTTCTAATTCTGTTACTTTTGCTCCAAGTTTAGTTAATTCATTATACACTGCTTTTATTCTATCGGTTTCTTTTATTCTCATATTATACACATTTTTTATTTCTGTTTTCCCTTCTGCAAAAAGTGCAACTACAGCAAGAGTTTGTGCCACATCTGACATATGATGCATATCCACAGTTACTCCTTTTAGTTTTCCATTCCCTCTTACAATTACAAAATTTTCCCCATACTCAACTTCTGCTCCCATCTTTTCTAATACTTCTAATAATTTTATATCTCCCTGCATTGCATCTTTTTTTACATTATTTACTTTTATTTCACTATTAGTTATTGCAGCCATTCCAAAAAAATATGAAGCCGACGAGCAATCTCCTTCTACACTGTATTCTCTTCCTTGATATTTTTTGCCAGATTTAATCTCAAATTTTTTAAAATTATAATTTTTTATTTCCATTCCAAAATCCTTCATCATAGTTAAAGTTATATTCACATAAGGGATAGATACCAAATTCCCATCAATATTTATAGTTATATCATTTTCCCCATATGGAGTAGATAATAATAAAGATGTTAAATATTGACTACTTTTATTCCCTTTTATTGTAACTTCTGTCCCATTTAATCTGTTTGCATTTATAATAATTGGCGGATATCCATTATTTTCCATATAATTTACATCTACATCTAATTGAGTCAATGCTTCCACTAAATCTTTTATTGGTCTTTGTTTCATTCTCTCTATTCCAGTTAATATTACCTTTCCTTTTCCTGTTGATATATATGTTGGTAAAAATCTCATTGCTGTTCCTGCATTTCCTACGAAAAGTTCACATTCTCCAAAATTTCTATTTTGATTTCCCTCAATTGTTACAACTTTATTTTCTTCATCTATATCAATTTTATTTCCTAATTGTTGCAATGCTTTCATCATATATCTAGTATCATCGCTAAACAACATATTTTTTAAAATTGTTTTTCCTGTTGCTAATGCTGACAAAATTAAAGCTCTATTTGCTACTGATTTAGAACCTGGTATTTCAACTTCTGCTTTAAAATTTTTATGTGGTTTCACTTCATAAATTTTATTCATATTTATTATCTCCTTAAATTTTTATTATTTTAAAAAATGGCAGCCATTTCTAGACCGCCATTTATTCATATTCTCTTTTCCAACCATATTACTACTGAACCATAAATCATAAGTTCTAGAAAACCTGGTAATGTATCAAACAAATTCCCCATTGCATAACTTCTAAAAAAAGCTATTAAGATTGCAAAAAATAATATTATTTTTCCTGATATTCCATCTTTAAAAAGTTTTATCACTGTACTTTCTAATACAAATATAAAAAAACTTACTATAAAAAATGATGGTATTGACAAAATTAAAACTGCAAGTATATATCTAATATAAAAAAAATCAATATTTTTATCTACTCCAACATATATTGTTACACAAAACCCTGGTATAAACCCTCTTAATATATACATTTTTAAATTTTCTTTAAATTTATTTTTTTTATACATTTTATTTTCTCAACTCTTTCATATCTGTCCCTCCATTTATTTGTTTTTTTATATTCTCTTTTCCAGCCATATCACTACTGAGCCATAAATCATAAGTTCTAGAAAACCTGGTAATGTATCAAACAAATTCCCCATTACATAACTTCTAAGAAAAGCTATTAAGATTGCAAAAAATAATATTATTTTTCCTGATATTCCATCTTTAAAAAGTTTTATCACTGTACTTTCTAATACAAATATAAAAAAACTTACTATAAAAAATAATGGTATTGACAAAATTAAAACTGCAGGTATATCTCCAATGAAAAAAGAATTATCAAATACTCCTATAGATATTGTTCCATAAATGCTTGGTATAAGCCCTCTTAATATATACATTTTTAAATTTTCTTTAAATTTATTTTTTTTATACATTTTACTTACTCAACTCTTTAGAATCACTTATAATAGGATTTATATCTCTCGCTGTTGCTCCCCCTGCTAATATCATATATGACATTTTATATTTTCTTACTGCATAAGTAAAATTTTTATTAAATTTTATTCTGTAACTTATGTTTTTTCCATATTTCAATGAATTGGTTACTTCTTTCAAATCAGTTCCTGCACCAAGTAACGCTCCCGATAAATCCACCCAATTGTACGCTTCTTTACCAATATTTTTACCTTTTTTTTCATAATAGTTTCCACCTCTACTTTTATCAAAACTTTTACCAATTAATGCTCCAAGTTCTTCATAAATAGTTTTCAACGGATTAACTTTCCCTACTCCTTCTTCATATCCTATTGCTTTAAAATATATATCTGCTGATGTTGATATTACTAAGTTTGTTCCATGAGTTGCTAAATAATATAAATTAAATCTCGCTAAAAAACTCATATCTGTCTGAATAAAGCTTTTCGTTCCTATCCCTAAATATCTTAATGCCACATTTTTTCCTGCATTTAAAACTACTAAGCTTCCTGCTGCATTTAATCCTAAAGATATATTATTTAAAAACATATTTGTTTTTTCATCTTTCCCTTGTAATACTAAATATCCTCTTCCATATTTTGTTTCTACTGGCATTGATTTATATGCACTGTTCCTATTGTGTTGAGCTAACGATATTGAATAAGTCATTGTCCCATAATTTCCATCATAATTTATAACATGTACATTATTTATTTCTATTTCTCTCACTATATTATCTGCTTTTACTATCCTTAATATCATTTTTCTCAAATGCTCTTTTTTTTCTGATGAAACTAAACTCCATTTTGCTAATTTTAAACTTTCGAAATCATCTTCCAATATTCTTCCTGATATAAAAAACATCTTTGCTTTATATTTCATAATTAAATTTGTTAAAGACTTTCCTTTTAAAACTATTGTGTCTTTTTCGCCTACTAGATGTAATTCTGTTTTAAATCCTTTTTCTTCATATCTATGCATTTTCATAAATTTTATATTCCTCCCTAAAACATTAAAAATTTTAATGTTTTATTTAGTCCCACTTTTTAATTCTCTCACAAATTCCTCTATCTCTTCTAACATTTTCTCCTCATTATCTAAATTTTCTTCTATTTTCCTAACTATTGCACTTCCTACAATTGAAGCATCTGCAAATTTAGATATTCCTTTTACATGTTCTTTACTTGAAATCCCAAATCCAATTCCAATTGGAATCTCTGTTTTTTCTTTTACTTTTTTTATTAAATTTTCCAAATTTTCATTTACATTTTTTCTAGCACCTGTTATCCCTGCTACAGATACAAAATATATAAATCCATTAGCTCTTGATATAACTTTTTCTAATCTTTCTTCTGTCATTGTTGGAGCTAAAAACATTATTAAATTAAAATCATATTCTTCAGCTATAATATAGAATTCATCTGATTCTTCAGGTGGTAAATCTGGTATAATTACCCCATTAACTCCTACCTTCTTTGCATCTTTTATAAATTTTTCTATTCCATAACTGTAAATAGGATTATAATAACTCATAAATAAAAGTGGGTTTTCTATATCTTCTTCTCTTAATTCTCCAACTAATTTTAGAGCATCTTTTAATGAAAATTTGTTTTTCAATGCTCTTTCTGCAGCAGCTTGTATTACAGGCCCATCTGCCATTGGATCAGAGAATGGTATTCCAATTTCAACAATATCCGCTCCACCTTTTATTAATGCTTTTATTATTTTTTTGGAACTGCCATAATTTGGATCTCCACCAGCTACATATGTTATAAGAGCTTTTTCATTATTTTTCCCTAATTTTTTAAATTTTTCTGAAATATTCATTATAATTCCACCCCCAAAACTTTTGCAACTGTATTCATATCTTTGTCACCACGTCCTGATACATTTAATATTACTATATCATCTTCCTTTAATTTTCCTTTTAATTTCAATAAATATCCAAGAGCATGCGAACTTTCCAAAGCTGGTATTATTCCCTCTTTTTCAGTTAAAAATTTAAACCCTTCTAACGCTTCATCATCAGTTACAGAGACATATGTCCCTCTTCCTATACTATGAAAATAACTATGTTCTGGCCCTACTCCTGGATAATCTAGTCCAGCTGAAATAGAATGAGTATCTAATATCTGTCCATTTTCATCCTGTAATAAATAAGTCCTATTTCCATGTAGAATTCCAACTTTCCCACCTGTAATTGATGCTGCATGCATTCCAGAATTAAGACCAAATCCAGCTGCTTCTACTCCTATTAATTTAACACTTTTATCTTCTACAAATGGATAAAATAGCCCCATCGCATTACTTCCACCACCAATACAAGCAATTAAATAATCAGGTAATCTTCCTTCTTTTTCCATAATTTGTCTTTTAGCTTCTTTTCCTATAACTGATTGGAAATCTCTTACCATAATTGGATATGGATGTGGTCCTGCTGCTGTTCCTATTATATAAAAAGTATTTTCTACATTTGTAACCCAATCTCTTATGGCTTCATTCATAGCATCTTTTAACGTTGCTGTTCCTGATTTTACTGGATTAACTTTTGCACCTAAAAGTTTCATTTTAAATACATTTAGAGATTGCCTTTTTATATCCTCTTCTCCCATGAATATTTCACATTCTAATCCAAAAAGTGCTGCAACTGTAGCTGTAGCTACTCCATGTTGTCCTGCTCCTGTTTCAGCTATAATTCTCTTTTTCCCCATTCTTTTAGCAAGTAAAATTTGTCCTATTGTATTATTTATTTTGTGAGCTCCAGTATGATTTAGGTCTTCTCTTTTTAAATATATTTTAGCTCCTAATTCCTTACTTACATTTGCAGCAAATGTAAGAGGAGTTTCTCTTCCAACATATTCTTTTAAATAATAATTTAATTCGTCCAAAAAATCTTTATCATTCTTATATTTATTATAATTTTCTTCTAGTTCTTCTAATGCTGGCATAAGTGTTTCCGGAACGTACTGTCCACCAAAAATTCCAAAATGTCCTGTTTCTTTTTTCATATTACCTCGGCTAACACCGAGCCACCTCCTCTATTATTAAATTCTTTTAATATGTTTCAACTTTTTATAGGTGAAATTTTATCTGCTTCTTTTAAATTTACAATTAATAAAACTACTCTTCTCATACATTTTACTACAATTTCAAACTTTTTGTCAATAGAAAAAGGCTTTATGGCAAATCAAACATTTTTTTACATTTTCAGTTTCTTATTCTCCTTATTTAACTTTATAATAATTTTATAAATATAAACGTTAAAAATCCTGAAATCAAAATAGAATATATCCATCCAGATACTATTTTTAATATTATTTTATAATTTATATTTCTCACGCTTTCTGTCATTCCTACCCCAATAACTCCTCCAACTATTGCTTGAGAGCTTGACACAGGGACTCCTATTACAGAATATAGATGTATTACTATTGCACTTGCTAGTACCGCAACTAACGCACCATAATTATCTAAATATACTATATCTAATCCCACTGTTTTCATAACTCGCTTACTATATGTTACCAATCCAAATGATATTGATATTCCGCCTAATATTAACCATAAATTAATAGAAAAATTTGTACCTTTAGCAAATATTCCTACAACATTTGCAACATTATTAGCCCCTAGACTATAACTACCATATATTCCTATTAAAATTGCTAATATTTTTATAAATTTATTAAATACTAAAACATTTTTAATCTTATTTCTTATAAATTTTCTTGAAATTTTATATATAATATATCCTAGTCCCATTGCCCCAATTGGGCTCAAAAACCAAGATGTAAAAATTTTAAATAATGGTGCTACATTTATATTCCCTGAAATTAAAGCCGATACAACTATTCCACTTAAAATTGAATGAGTTGTTGAAACTGGTATTTTAAATATTGTCATTATCAAAACAGAAATACCTGCTGCAAAAGATATTGCTAATGCTATTTTTAAATCCTGTCCATTATATAAAGAATTGTATGTTTCTATCCCATTTTTACCACCTATAACCGCTCCCAATATAACAAATATGGTCCCTATTATCCCAGCTGTTTTAAATTTTAATATCTTATTTGATATAATTGTTCCAAAAATATTTGATGCATCATTAGCTCCAAGATTCCATCCTACAAAACTAACTGCTATTATTATAAATATAATCATATTAATCTACACCCTTCTTATTGTAGATATTTTCTCTACTTCATCTCCTATATCTTCTATTAAATCTGAAATATCTGCTATTTTGTTAATAAAATCCCTATAATAAATTTTACCATTTAAAGATATTTCACTATCTCTTAATTTTTTCAAACATTTTCTTTCCAGTTCATCAACTGATTGTTCATCTATCTCAAGTTCTCTTGCTTTTTTATATGCAATATCAAAATCTAAAAATAGGTTCGATACTGCATCTTTCAACCGTAAAACTTGATTTTCTGTTATGGTTAATATTTCTTTTATAATATTAATATCTATTTTATTTTCATCAATCTTTTTTACTAAAATATTATCAATAATTGTTTCTGACATATTTGCAATTTTATCTATCAATTCAATTAATCTAATAAATTCTTCCATACTTTTTAATAGCATTTCACTTTTAATAATATTTTCTATTAATTTTCTCCTTAAAATGTCTGCTTCATATTCTAATTTATGTATTTTTAAAAACTCATCTTCAACTTCCAAGATTAACCCCTGTTCCATATATTTTACAATTGAATATTCAAACTGCTTATATGTTTCTATTACTTTATCCATATAACTTTCCAATTCTAATCTTAAATCTTCAATTCTAATTTTTTTACTCACATTTATCTCCTCTTTCCAAAATAGAAAAGAAGCTATACTTTATCCTGTAAAATATAAACATTTTATAAAATAGTATAGTTTCTTTTCTAAACAAATTTATATTTTCCTATTAAATAAATTAAAAAATCTTTTATCTACATATATTCATATATATTCACTTATATTCGTTACTAAATATCTCTGCGTAGCTTTGCGTTCTCTGTGACTCTGCGTTAAATATCCTTGCTTTTTTCTGCTTTATTTTATAATAATTTTGCTGCTATTTCCGCTAATTCTGATCGTTCTCCTTTTAATAAAGTAACATGCCCTGAAATTTCTTCCCCTTTTAATCTTTCTGCTAAATATGTTAATCCATTACTATTTGCATCTAAATAAGGATTATCTATTTGATATGGATCTCCAGTAAATATAACTTTTGTATCTTCTCCTGCTCTTGTAATTACTGTTTTTATCTCATGTGGAGTTAAATTTTGTGCTTCATCTATTATAATAAAACCTGCTGGAATTGATCTACCTCTTATATATGTCAATGCTTCTATTTTTAAAAGTCCCATAGCTTCTAATGAATCAGCTAACTTTTCTGCTTCTTTTCCTTCTTTATTTGCTGATAAAAAAGCTAAATTATCATATATCGGTTGCATCCAAGGTTTTAGTTTCTCCTTTTCTCCACCAGGTAAATATCCTAAATCTTTTCCCATTGGCATAATTGGCCTTGCTATAAACAGTTTTTTATATAAGTGTCTTTCTACCACTTGTTCCAATCCTGTTGCTAGAGCTAATAAAGTTTTACCTGTTCCAGCTTTACCTATTAACGTAACCACTTTTATATCCATATCCATTAATAATTCTATTGCATATTTTTGTTCTTTATTTCTTCCATCCACTCCCCAAATAGAAGCTTTTCCAAAAGTCATCTTTTTTAATCTATCTTTATTTTTTTTATATACAGTTAATCCTTGTTTTTTATGACTTTTTTTCGAAATCACTGTAACTGTTTGATTTGGATAAAGATTAATCTCTCCTATCTCTTTCCTTTTCAAATATCCATTATTATAAAATTCATTCACTTTTTCATCTTCAACTTCTATATCTAAATTACCTGTATAAAATTCTTCTATTCTAATTTTATTCGTTTCATAATCTTGAACTTCTAATCCTAAAGAATCAGCCTTAATTCTCATATTTATATCTTTCGTTACAAAAATAATCTCTTTTTCGCTATTCTCATTACTTATCTCATAGGCTACAGATAAAATTCTATTATCCATAACTTCATTTTGCAAAGCATCAGGTAAATTTTTAAAATTCCCTTTTGTTTCTACTTTAAAATATCCACCGTTATCTAATTTTATCCAATTTGATAATGTTCCTTTTTCCCTTAATTTATCTATATTTCTAGCAGTTCTCCTAGCCGCACTTCCTACTTCTGTTTGTTCTTTCTTTAGTTTATCAATTTCCTCAATTACATAAATTGGCAATATCACTTCATTGTCCTCAAAACTAAAAATTGCTTCTGGATCATGAATTAATACATTGGTATCAAGAATATATACTTTTATCATCGTTGCCACCCCTTTCTTAATCTATAATCTGAACTTATAATAAAATTCAGTTATAAAATATTATACGAGATTTTTTTATTTTTCCTTTTAATAAAATTAATATTATATAAAAAAGGGTCGATATGGAATCGACCCCTACAGTTAATATAAATTTATATTAATATAATTAATTTTTTTTACTTCTTTTTCTTAATGATGCATTTAATATTTTTTTTCTCATTCTGATACTTTTAGGTGTTACTTCTAAAAGTTCATCATCAGCTATATATTCTAATCCTTGTTCTAAAGTAAATTGTCTTGGTGGTACTAATTTTACAGCTTCATCAGTTCCAGAAGACCTTGTATTAGTTAATTTTTTACCTTTACACGCATTTACCACTAAATCATTTTCTCTACTATGTTCTCCTATGATCATTCCTTCATAAACTTCAGTTACAGCAGGTATAAATATAGTACCTCTATCTTGAAGGTTAAATAGTGAATATGCTACTGAAACACCATTATCTATAGATATTAATACACCTCTTGTTCTTGATGGAATTTCACCTTTATAAAATTCATATTCATAAAAACTATGATTTATTATTCCAGTTCCCTTTGTTTCTGTCATAAATTCATTTCTAAATCCAATTAGTCCTCTTGCTGGAACTTTAAATTCCAATCTTGTATATCCGTCATTACCTTGAATCATATTAATCATTTCACCTTTTCTGATTCCAAGTTTTTCTATTACAACTCCTACAAATTCATCTGGAACATCTATTAAAGCAAGTTCTAATGGTTCTGTTTTTTTACCATCTAATTCTCTAAAAATTACTTGTGGTTTAGAAACTTGTAGTTCATAACCTTCTCTACGCATATTTTCTATAAGAATAGACAATTGTAATTCTCCTCTACCTTTTACTATAAAAGCATCAGCAGATTCTGTCTTTTCTACTACTAAACTAACATTAGTTTGTAATTCTTTTTGTAATCTATCCCATATATTTCTTGATGTAATCCATTTTCCTTCTTTTCCTGCAAATGGAGAATCATTTACCATAAATGTCATTGCAAGTGTTGGTTCATCAATATCTATAATTGGTAATGGTATTGGATTTTCTCTATCTGCAATAGTCTCTCCTACATCTACCATTTCAAGTCCTGCTACAGTTACAATATCTCCAGCAGAAGCTTCTTTTATTTCTACTTTTTTCAAACCATTATATGTATATATTTTTGATATTCTATATAGTAATCTCTCTCCATCTCTTTTTAATAAAACTACTTCTTCCCCTAATTTTATTTTTCCGTTATGGATTTTTCCAGTTCCCATTTTTCCTATATAGTTATCATATTCAATTGTTGTTACTAACATTTGTAATGGAGCATTTTCATCTCCTTCAGGTTCATCAACATGTTTTACAATTGTTTCTAGTAATGGAATTAAATTATCATTATCATCTTCTAAATTATATTTTGATACCCCATTTTTTGCTGAAGCATAAATTATTGGAAAATCTAATTGAGCTTCATTTGCATTAAGCTCTACAAAAAGATCAAAAACCATATCAACCACATCTTCTGGTCTACTATTTGGTCTATCAATTTTATTTATAACAACAATAGGTCTAAGTCCTAATTCCAATGATTTTTTCAATACATATTTAGTTTGAGGCATAGGTCCTTCAAACGCATCTACTAGTAGTAATACTGAATCAGCCATTTTTAAAATTCTTTGTACTTCTCCACCAAAATCAGCATGTCCTGGAGTATCCACAATATTTATTTTATATCCATCATAATTTAATGATGCATTTTTAGAAAATATTGTTATTCCTCTTTCTTTTTCCAAGTCATTAGAATCCATAACTCTATCAGTAACGGTTTCATGACTATTAAATACTCCTGATTGTCTCAGCATAGCATCTACAAGTGTTGTCTTTCCATGATCAACATGGGCAATGATTGCAATGTTTCTTATTTTTTTCATTAAATATATCTCCTCCATAAAATTAAAATACTACCTATTTTATACCTTTATTTTAATTTTGTCAATGTAATTATAATTTTCGTAATATTTTTTATAAATAAACTATATTTAGTACCATAAAATTTAACTTATTTTATAATTTTTTATTCTTATCATAATCAGGTAGTAAAGATGCACATATCTTTGGAAAGAATGTCCATCCAACTATTAATTATTTAGATACAAAATTATTACTCGTGTTTCAACATCTCCCATTCTTCTTTCAATATTCCATAGCTGACTGAATCATAATACACACCGTTTACTATTCTAGCATTTCTATATTCAGCTTCTTTTTTCAACCCTAGTTTTTCTGCTAATCCCATCATTCGCACATTTCCAGACCATGTAGTTAGACCTATCCTTACCAATTCATCTTTAGTCTCAAACACTTTATCTATCCATAATGCTAAAGCTTTATATCCAATTCCACAGCCCCAATAGTTTTCGTTGAAAATTACTATTCCTACTTCTAGCCAATTAGTTTCTTTTGACTTCCAATACCAATTTACAAGGCCTATTATTTCATTAGTTTCCATATCAGCTATTATTTCTCTGTTTCCCAATACGTTCTGTTCTCCTGATTCAAGTCTACTACGAAGAGTTTTGATGTTTTCCTCATGTTCTTTTTCATTCGCATGTTTGTAATATGGCCCATTGTATTTGTGATAAATTCTTGATGGATGTGTCCATACTTGGTAGTCTTCAATATCTCCCAACTGTAATTCTCTCAATTTTAGTTTAAATAGCCTCTTCATTTCACCCCTCCAATATCATTTTTGACTATTTCCATTCATATTCAAATCCATCATATACTAATTTTCTTCATCGATGCTGCCCACAGGAATGGGTAAGTTTTTTCTAATTTAAAATCTTTATTAGTTTTCGTACTTCATTAATATTGTTACAAATTTCTACATTAAAATTTTTTGACAATGCTCGCTTTTGATTAATAACTTCTTCTATTAGTTTATTATTTGGTTCAACAATAAAAAAAATATTTTTGCAAGTACTATCCTTTATCTTGGGAGAAAATTCATTTAATAACCATTCTGTATCATCAGGATTATTTTCAAATCCATCATTTGCATATGTTATCCAATTTTTTAAATTATTATTCTGAATTAGTTTTAATCCATATATTAACGGTTTCCTATAATTATCATATTCACAGAATTTTTTCCATTTACAATAAACCGCCTTTTCTTTTTCCAATAAATCAACTTCACAATATTTAGAATTAAACATCTTCTTATCTCCTCCAATTATCTTTTAACTTTTAATAGCACTATAACTATAATTTATTCATAACTTTTTCCACTTTAAATCTTAGTTTCTATAAAATTCTTTACTTCGTTTAAATCTATACAAATATTTTCTATGGATTCATTCGTTCTATTAATTTTATTTCTTTTTAACCAAATTGATTTTATACCACAATTTTTTGCTCCTAAAATATCACTTCCAATAGAATCCCCTATATGTATCACTTCATTTTTATATATATTAATCTTTATAATTTGATATATTTTTTTATTTTACACTTATTTTAATTTCAACTTTATCAACTAAATTTATTTCTGAAAAACCTCCAATCGGAAAAGTAATTTGTGGTGTTGTATGTCCAAAATCTACATTTGATACTATTGGAATATTTCTTAATTCTTTTTTTGATTGAATTATCTTCAAAAATATTTCTTCTTTCATCTTTGATGTTATTTGAAATCTTCCAAATATTATACCTCTTACTTTTTCAAAATTTGGTTGTTGTATTAACGATTGTAAATCTCTATCAAAATTTTCTGGAAAAGTTAATTTATCATCTTCAATTAATAATATTGTATTTTCCAAATTCGGCATATATTCAGTTCCTTGCAGTAAATTTAATGTAGATAAATTTCCTCCAATTATTTTTCCTTTTCCTATACCTTTATTTATAATTCTATATCCTTCATTCTTATAAAAAATTCGATTTTCTTGATCTAAAAACCATAAATCATCACTCCATTCTAATGATTTTTCAACTATAAAATCTTCATTATTAAAAAAAATCTTTTTAAAATAATTTTTTGTATAATCTATACCTTTTTTCATCCCAAATGTTGAATAATATGGTCCTAAATAAGTTATCATACCCGTTTTTTTATATATCGCATTTAATAATACTGTTATATCCGAATAACCACAAATTATTTTAGGATTATTTTTTATCAGTTCATAATCTATGAATTTTAACATTTGATTTGCATTGTATCCTCCAAGTGCTGTAAAAATACCTTTAATTTTTTTATTTAAAAATGCTTCATGTAAATCTTCTATTCTTTCTTCAATTGAGGATGAATCGAATTCATCTGATTTTTCGCAATTTTTTGAAAAGCTAACCTTTAATCCCATTTCTTCAAAACATTTATTTGCAATATCTCTAGTTTCTTCACTTATTAAACTCAAACTTTTTGAAGGAGCTATTATTCTTATTTCATCTCCTCTTTTTAATTTCTCTGGAAATATCATCATCTTTTTCCTTTCTCAATTAATTCTTTAGTGATTTTTCTACTTTTGCTATTAATAAGTATCCTCCCTATTGTAATTAAAATTATTTCGTTATTTCTTATTTTTTGCAGTTTTTCATTATAAACCAATTTATAAAATATGAGTTCTTATTTATGTTCTGATTCTACCGAAAAAGTTCAGTTTTGCATTTATTATACATCTTAAATCCTTGATTCCATAGACTTTTCTATATTCTAAAGAAAAGTTTTTTAGTGCTATCTTTTTTTACTTTGTTTTAATACTTCTTATAATACCATATACAATCAACAGTAGTCCTACCAGTATATTCAATATTTGAATCACCTTTTCTGGAATCATTGTTTTCATAAATGATAATATTATTACACATAAACCAAGAAACAAAAAAGTGGCTAATCCTGAAGCAATTCCAAACACTATCAATTCCTTTTTACCCATAGAATATTCTATCATTTTTGCAGTAAATATACTCGTCCAAAAAACAATAGTTAATGGATTTGAAATTGTTAATATAAAAGCTAAAATGAAACTTTGTTTTAATCCACTATTTATTATTTCAACTTGAATATTTTTTGGCATAAAACTAATCCCTTTCACAATCATTAGTAATCCAAATATAATTAAAATAACCGAACTAATAAACCCAACTATTCTTTTGGTTTTTTCTTCCTCTAGAATTTTCCCCACTCCCATTATAGCTAAAATTATATAAATATAATCTACAATTGTTACAGCAATCACCGCAGATAAAGCAGTTGTTGCTCCATTTTGCAAAGATATCTTCGCAATAAAAACAAAAACAGGTCCGATTGCCATTTGTAGTAATAATCCTGTTGTTAATCCTTTAAAAAATATTTTCTGCATATTTTCTCCTTTCTTCTTCGATACTCCTTATAAAATAACTTTAGATACGAATATTTTTCTTATTTGTATTTATAGATAAGTTTATATTTTGATAAATCAATTTATATCATTGTTCTGCATAAGCATATGTAATCTTGATTTTGTTAAATTTCTATATTTTTTGAAGGAGCATATACTAAAAATAAATCAAAAATACTGTCCTTATATTTTTAATCACACGTGCAAGATAGTACATAACATCCCGACGATATATGAAGTCTAACACGCAGTGTTAGATTTGTCGAAGATCGCAGCGAAGCGGAGCATATATTGTCTGTTATATAAAGTTGTTAAATAATTTTACAATTGAAATGTTTTGTAGTTTATCCATTTCCCATCGTATTTTATATTTAAATTAATCTTATTAAGTTTAATATTTGGGGGTATTTTTTCTTTTAGTAAAGCTAACTCTTTTTCTATCTGGACATTATGATTCTTACTTGAACTAATAGTTATATGTGCAGATAAGTTATCTATTGAAATTTTACCATTATAAGGAGGTGTTTCGATAAATTCAGTTGCAAACTTCTTTATGACATCTAATATAGGTTCTTGTAGAGTAGGTTTGAAATACATTATTTCGTTAGACATAAAATATCCTATATCAGTAATTGAAATGTCTATTTTTGAAATTGTATTACATAATTTTTCAAGACGACTTAAATTATTGTTAATATCACTTAAGTTACGAAAAAAAGGATATATGATTGAAATATGAGGAAGCATCCCAATAGCTCCATCTTTGGTATATTTTTCTCTATATGGCTGAATATATGGTATTAACTCTTCTATAGTAAAATCAATAGCTGATGCTTCAACTTTACTAGGATCTAATTGTTGCATATTCCCTCCCTATTATAATTAAAATTATTTCGTTATTTCTTATTTTTCGCAGTTTTTCATTATAAACCAATTTATAAAATATGAGTTCTTATAGACTATAAACAATATTTATATGCTTTTAAGAAAATTAGACGCACTTTAATAAAACGTTTGTCATTTTATTTTTTTTGGCGTGGTAATCCCTAATATTCTTATAGCAACAAACATCCCATGTCTAACAGGATCTATGTCCTAAATTCCTTCGTTCTGTATGTCTATAAGTTAGGTGTTGATTAAAGCTCTTATTTAATTATTTTATATAACGGTTCAGTGCAAGACGCCGTCAGTGAGAGCCAGCGTAGCGTTTCTCGAAATGATGGCGTCTGCACGTTGTTATCAGATGATAGCAGTCTGATTAGTTTTATCCCCCCAGAAAGGATTTTACTCTTTTAATCTAACTCTATCTCCATCAATCTTTCATCCTCGGATACTTCAAAGCCTAAAATACCTTCTTTTTCCAATTCTACCTTTTCTACTTCTGCTTTTGGGATTTTTAATGTTAAGTCATTTGGTCCATCTACACTTATTATTTCTAAGTTATGTTTTTTTTGAAATTCCCAACTACCAAATACTCTAAAATATCCATTTTCTGCTTCATTATGTATATAAAAATCTCTCCCCTTATACCATATAATTGTTCTTAAACTATATGCATTCTCTATTTCTTCCAATGGAACTATTTTGCTATATATTCCTATTTCTGGTAGTTTAGTTCTCTCATTATAAACTAATTCAAATCCATTTTCTACTAAGTCTTCCTCATCATGTGATATTAATTCTACTTTGGTTTTATCTCCTTTTATTCTTAAAACTCTATATTCTTTCCCTTTGTATATTGCTTTTCTTCCATTCTTTATTTCCATTAACTATACACCTCTTTTTATTTTAATTTTTTCCATATTTCTTTTTTAGAATTAAATTCTCCTATCAATTCTTCACTGCCATCTTTTGATACTATATATACTTCTCCTTCTGTTGGCATTAACCCTTCAGGTTTTCCTTTTATCCAACTTTCATATTCTGGTATACATCTGTCATTCTTTATAAATCCATGCCCTGTTTGCGGACTATCTATGTTATCCATTTTCTTTGTATTTATATCTATTTTCTTTGAATATGGTACTGTTAAATATTCTGGTTCTTCTACCTTATATCTTATTGCTACACATTTATCTGCTTCTGTAAATAATGAACCTTCATAATCTAATCTTAACCCATCATATATCTCTTCTATAGTTTTTAAATCTTGTACATCTCCTGCTTTTGCTGTACAGCCTCTTATTGTTGTATAATTAAATATATCATCTAATTTCTCTATTGGCATAACTTTTTGCAACAACGTATCTTCTGTTGGCGATGAGATACTATCTCTTACTTCTTTTATAAATTTTGCTTCACTTTCGCTTAACTCATCCCCTTGTTTTAATAATAATTTCTTAAAATATTTCATATCTTTTCCTAATTTCAATACCCTTTTCTTTATTATTTCCTCTGAACTTTTCAACCCTTTTACATACTTCCTTGTAAATCTTCCCTCTATCTTCAATACTTCATCTGCATTTTTTACTGCTCTTTCTTCTAAGCTTTTTCTCTCTAATTCACTTTCCTCTGTCTTGGCTATTACATTCCCTTCTCTTACTTCTGTTTTCTTTATTTCCCTTATGTCTTCTATCTCTTTATAGCTTGATTTTGGTACTGCCTTCACTTTTACTCTTATTCCTGTATTTGCTTCCACCAATTCTTTATTACTTAATATCTCGCTTAATTTATCTTGCATCTCTTCAAAAAACTCTTTTACTCTTCTATTTATCTGTACTTTTAATTTTTCTAATCTATTTATTATATCTTCTAATGTTTCTATTAACTCTTTAAATTTCCCTATTCCTGGTATCTTTTCTTTTATTTTCTTAAATCCATCTATACTACTATCAAATACCTTTTGTAAATTCTTTGTACTACTTTTTCTTAATTTCTCCCAATCTAATTTCTCTAAAAATTTTATTGGGTCTCCCTTTCCCATTTTCCTTAGTAATTTTAACATTCCTTTTAGAGCTGCTTCTCCTGTTTCTTTTAATATTATTTTAAATATACCTTTTAATGCACTTCCTGCTACTGGAATCATTCCTACTGTGGTTAATATTAAACCTAGCCATGCTTGTTGATCATTTTCCTCACTCTCATCACATAAATGTAATATATTCGCTACTATATCCTCTATATCTCCTATTTGATCTATTACTGGTATCATTGTTAATAGCATTCTTGCTATTATTTGTCCTGTTGTTGGATTTTCTTCAAAATCTCCTAATAATACCCCTTTACTCCAATTTCCTGCTTCCTTTAATCCTTTTAAGGTTTTATTATATATTTCTTCATACCAACTATCCTCTTTTATAGACTCTTCTTTTGTTAATATCTCTTCTATACTCGCTCTTGGATTATAGTTTGGATTTACTTCTGGTTTTATTTCTGGTTTATACTTTCTTTCATCTTCTCCTAAATGTGCTTCTAATTCTCCCTCTGGAATCTTGCCTTCTATTAATATTTTTCCATTTTTATCTAATTTTCCTTCTTGGAATAGTTCTCCATTTTTATCTAATATTTTATAATAAGCTGATTCTACTGCACTTCCGTCTTGATAAAGATAATTTATTCCTATTATTTTTTCTTCTTCTTTTTTTAATTCTTCTTCCTTAAATTCTTCCCTTATTGGACCATAATTTTCTTCTTCATTCACTATTCTTCTATCATCTTCTTTTGCCTTCATACTTACAACTAAACTTCCTGAACTTCCTGATTTTTTTACTTTCTCTTCTCCTAAAATTCTACTTATTTTGAATTTTATATTTTCTTGCTCTACTACTTCTCTTAAATCTTTACTATATAAATACATTATAGATGATAATTCACTTTTTTTCAATTCTACTCGCTCTTTTGATAATATCTTTTCTGCTATATAACTACCTACTGCTCCTATTAATCTTTTTAATTCCATTAATGGTTTTTTATAATTTAATAATATTTCATACCCTTCTTTTGATAAATATACATTTAATCTAAAACTTACTTTTTCTAAATTTTTACTTAACGCAGATATCCATAATTCCATTACCCAATAATTTATATGTAAATCTTTTTGTCTTCTCATTGCTTTTTTCTTTATATTATTATTTAATAATATATGGCTACTTTCTTTATATTCTGATAAATTATAGCTTTCTCCCAATTTTTTAAATACAAAATCTAACCCTTTATTTTCTTTATATGCTTTAAAAGTTATTTGTAATATCTTTTCACTTTTGGGAAATATCAGATTATTATAATATGGCATTTCCTCTACTTCTCTTAATGTTAAATAAAAATAGTGTTCTACTCCTATATATTCTTCCTTATAGCTTAATGCACATCCTTCAAATTTTATTTCTCGCTCTACTTGACCTGCTTTTACTATTCTTATCTCTATTTTCCTTATAGAAGATGTTGAGTTATTAAAATCATTTCTATTTACTAACCCTGCCCATTTGGCTAATTTTATCCCTTCTTTTGTTTCTTCATAATCATTATTTGGATAATACCCTTTTATTTGGTATACTTTTGAACTATAATCTAAGTTCATACCTTTTATAAAGTTTGATGTTAAATGGATTTTTTCTCCACTTCCATCTGTTGTTAATGGTTTTAATATTATTTCCGTTCTTACACTTTCTCCTAAACTATCGTAACTATATATTTCTAGCATAACTCTTTCCTTTCTACTTTCTACTTTATTTTTTTCAAAAATAGGGACTAAGACTGATATTGTCTGATAACTCGTTTATACACGCATAACACACCTTCGCATATCCCTCCATATAGTTCGTATATACGCAAATTACTTCATATTATACAATTCAATGTCATCAAATAGCTATACCGCCTTTGCCAGCAATTTATTACTTACATGAGTATAAAATTCTTATATCATAAACTATATACATTATAATTTCTTTTTAAATTTTAATCTTTTAATACTTTTTGAATACTACTCAAATATTCCTTGCACCATATTTCCCAACCCCATTTCATCCGTCAAATAAATGTTTTTTATTTATCTTTTTATACTCTTCTAATTTGAATAAAGTTACCACGCCATCTTTATTCAAATTAAATTTTACTATATCCATTATCTTTATGTTTACTGCTCCACTTAACCAATCTATCTATCCCCCTCCAAAAAAATCAAAAACAGGTGGTGGGGCCACCTGTTTCGTGTGGGGAATGAAAAATTCGGAGGAATTTTTCTTTATCAAAAATGTGCTTAATCTCTATTGTTGACTTATTATACTCCTCCATTTATATTCTGTCAAACCCCACTTTTGTCCTGAATAGATACTTTTCCGACCTGAACAGGCACTTTTATGACTCAAATAGATACTTTTATGTCCTAAACTAAAAAATTTAACTTTTTTTAATTTTTTTTAAATATCCATCTTTAACTACTTGTCTAGCTCTAGCTATTGCCAATGAATCCTTTGACACATCTTCTGTAATCGTTGATCCTGCTGCTATCAAAACATTATCTCCAATTACTACTGGAGCTACAAACTTAGTATTACTTCCTACAAAAACATCTTTTCCTATTATAGTTTTAAATTTATTTTTTCCATCATAATTACAAGTTATTGTACCTGCTCCAATATTTGTATCTTCTCCTATTTCCGAATCTCCTATGTATGTTAAATGTCCTGCTTTTACCCCTTTTTCTAATGTTGATTTTTTTATCTCTACAAAATTACCTATATGTACATTTTTTTTCAAATAAGCTTTTGGTCTTAAATGCGCAAAAGGTCCAATTGTAACGCCCTCTTCAACTACAGACTCTTCTATTACAGATGATTCTATAACTACATTAGCTGATATTTCACTATTTACTATTCTACTATTCCCAATTATAGTTACATTTTCTCCAATTACTGTATTGCCTTGAATTATTGCTCCAGGATATATAATTGAATCTTTACCTATTTTCACATCCATCTCTATATAAGTTGTACTTGGATCTATTAATGTAACTCCCGATTCCATTAACTCCATATTTTTTCTGTCTTTCAATATGCTTTCTGCGGTTGAAAGATGTACTTTTGAATTAACTCCATAAACCTCTTTATTATCTGAAATTTTATGAGTTTTTACATTCTCTCCATTTTCTTTTAAGATTTTAACTACATCTGTTAAATAATATTCACCTTTTTCATTGTTTTTTCCAACTTTATGAAGAGCTTTAAATAATTTTTTGGAATCAAAACAATAAACACCAGTATTAACCTCTTTTATTGCTTTTATCTCTTCTGTAGCTTCTTTTTCTTCTACAATCGCTTCTATATTTCCACTTGTATTTTTTACAATTCTTCCATAACCAAATGGATTTTCAAAATCTGTTGTTAAAACTGTTGCTGCCTCTTTATTATTTATATGCTCATTTATAAGCATATCTATAGTTTTTGCAGTTATAAGTGGTGTATCTCCACATAAAACTACTACAATTCCATCATAATCTTTCAATTTTTCTTCTGCCTGCATTACAGCATGTCCTGTTCCTAATCTCTCATTTTGCACTACATATTCAACTTCGCCTAATTCTTCCAAAACTTCATCTATCTTATGCCCTAATACTAAAATATTTTTTTCAACTTTTGCTTTATCTAATTCTTTTATAACTTGTTTTACCATTGGAATCCCATTAACTTTGTGTAAAATTTTTGGTAAATTTGATTTCATTCTTGTTCCTTGCCCTGCTGCTAAAATAATTGCTATTGCTTTCACTTTATCTTCCTCCCTATAGTTCTATTATATTTTGTGCCATTTCTCTAAATGTATCATCATGCGTCACAATTATAGCTTGTTCTAAATTTCCAACTATTTCTTTAAATGAATCTGCTAAAGCCAATCTTCTTTCTTCATCTAAATTAATAGTCGGCTCATCAAATATTGCAAAATTTGTATTTGATAAAAACTTGGCCATTGCACTTCTAACTGATATTGCCACTGCTATCTGTTCGCCACCAGATAACATATTAAAACTTTTTTCTATATTTGCACCTTTTAATACTAAACTATAATTATCATAAAATTTCACCTCTTCAGATCTTCCAGTTATTTTTCTGTAATTATCTGTTGATAAAATTTCTATTTTTTCCATAAACTTTTTAGCTATTTTAGGCCCTAACTCATTTAATCCATCTCTAAATTCTTTTAATAAACTGTTTTTTAAATTTATTCTCTTTTCCTCTTTTTCTTTTTCTTTTATTTGCTTACTCTTTTCCTTTTCTATTATTATATTTTTTTCTATATGCTCTATCTCTTGTTTTACCTCAATTTTCTCTTCTACAATATTTTCTTTTTTTAATTTTAAGTTTTTTATTTCTAACAAAATATTTTCATATTCTTCTTTTATAAATTTCCCTTCTAACTCTGTTATCGCTTCAACCGTTTTAGATTGTTTCTTTAATAAATCTTTTTTCTTTTGTTCCTCTTTTTTTATACTCTCTTCTATTCTATCTAATTCTTTTGATTTATTTATATTTTCTTGATATATTCCATAATTCTTTTTTAATATCAACTTTTTTCCTTTCAACTCATCTATCTCTATAGTTAATTTTTCTAATTCATTAGGAATATTTTTTAATTCTTCTATCTCTTTATCTAATTTTTCTATTTTAGTTTCAATAATTTCATTTTTTCCTTCTATGCTTTTTATTAAATTCTCACTTTCTTCTATATTTTTTTCATATTTTCTTTGTTCTTCTAATTTATTTTTTTTACTCTTTTCTATTTTATTATATTCATCTATTAAATTTTCTAATTTACTTTTTATTTTAGATAAACTCAAATCCAGTTTTTCTTTTTCTTCATTTGTAAATTCATATTCTCTGTTTTTTAATTTTTTTATTTCAATATTTTTATCTATATTTTCAATTTCTAATTTTAACTTATCTAATTTTAATTTATCACTTTTTATATTAGACAATTGTCCTTCTAGTCTATTTTTTTCTGTTTGTATTTTCTTTAATTCCTTTTCTACTTCTTTATAATTTTCCAATTTTTCATTAATATTATCTATTTTTTCTACATATTTTTCTTTTGTATCTTCAAAATATCTATTTGTATTTATAGAATTTAAATTTTTACATTTTTCCTCAAAATATGGACATTCTCCTTTTATTAAACTTTTCTCTGCATTTTTAAGTTCTTTAACTCTATAATTTAAAATTTCAATTTCTCTATTCAAACTATTTTTTTCTTCTATTTTTTTATTATAATCATCTATCTCTTTTTCTAAAATATCTTTTTTTTGTAAAAATTCTTCTTCTAATTTTATATTTTTTTCCGTATTACTCTTGTCTTTTATTTTTATTTTTTTTTCATTATTAAGATCATTTATAGAATTAAATATTTTTTTATAATTATTAATTTCTTCTTCTAATTTTTCTTCTGATTTTCTATACTCTTTTCCATTCTTTTTAATCTCATTTAATTCCTCTTCTAACTTTTCAACCTCTTCTTTGCTTTTTAAAATTTGATTTTTATCTTTTTTAGCTAATTCTATATATTTGTTAATTTCACTTTTATTAATAGATATTTGATTTTCTGATTTTAATTTTCCCTCTTTAATTTTTTTCAATTTTAAATCAAATTCTAATTTATCTTTATGTAGCTTTTCTAATTCAGATATTTTTTTCTCTACTTCTACATATTTCAAATAATCTTTTTCAGTTTCAACAACTTTTTTTAAAGCATCTTTTGAATTTAAAAGTTCATCTTCTCTTTCTAAAATATAATTTTTAGTTGTTTCTAAATTTATTAATATGCCATTTTCTAATTCTCTCTCTTTTTCTAATTTTCTTTTTATTTTCTCAAAATTTTCTTTTTTAATTTCAAAATCATTTAATTCTAAAATTAGTTTATCTAATTCTTTCTCAATATCTACTTTTTTAATCTTTCTTTCTTCCAAACTCTCTTTTAATAAATTTAAATCCTGCAAATTAGATTTTAATCCATTTATTTCTCCTATTAATAAATTCAAACTATCATTATATTTATTAGCTAATGATTTTGAATATCTATCATATATTTCTCTATAAATTTGAGTATTAAATATTTTATTAAATAATTTTTTTCTATTTTCTCCTTTTTCAGTAAAAATATTCACCATTTTATTTTGATAAGCCATAATTACATTCTCAAAAATAGCACTTACATTATTTTCTATTCCAATAATTTTTTTCAATTCAATATTTATATCATTTGTTCCTTTTGCTAATATTACATTTTTATTAAGTGCCCTTAATTCATTTACAGGAGATGTCCCAATTTTTTTCTTTACTCCATATTCATTCCCATCTACTCCTACAAATTCCACATATATTTCAGCTGATTTCTCTCCATACAATATAGAATCTTTATTAGGTCTTTCTTTTTGAGATACATTAAATAAAACCATCCCTATTGCTTCCAAAATTGATGATTTTCCTTTCCCATTTTTTCCTAATAATAGATTTATTCCATTAGTAAACTCTATCTCAACATCTTTATGTACTCTATAATTTTTTAATTTAACTTTTTTTATTCTCAATTTAAAGACCCCTAATATAATTTATTTTAGGAATGGTTTAAAAATAACATTCCTATTTTATTGTAAAATACTCGATAATTTTAGAAAACTACTTTTTTGTGGTCTAATCATAAAATATTAAAAACTTATTTTTTAAATGTTCTTTAATATCTATTTTTAACTTTGCACTATTTTTTCTAAAAACTGATCAAAAGTATCTATAAAGATATCCTCTTGTTTTTCCTCTTGTAAATTTTTTAATTTTTCCAAAACTTTTACCGTTTCTTCTGAATTTGCAGAAAAATCATTTTCCCATTCTATAATAATATCCTTCTCTATCTCCTCTATGTTTTTACTTATATCTCCAATGCTTCCCTGTTTTTCAATTTTAGGGTATTTAGATTTCACAATAGCTTTTAATGCTCCTTTTTCTTCCAATGCTTTTTCACACCAGTTAATATCTATAAAAAAATATTTTTTAAAAGTCATCTCTACAATTACTATATCTTCCTCTTTTTCAATTTTTATATCTTCAATTTTTTTTATAAATTCCTCTTGAAATTGATTAATATTGTTACTTTCAACTTCAAATTTTATATCTATTTTTTTTCTAATAAAATCTTTAAATGTTATAAATTCTCTTTCCATAGTTTCAGTGTCAAAAATTATAGCTCCTTTTTTTTCTCCATTTTCTGCCAAATCCCAATATTCTAATGAACCAGGTAGAAAAAAATATGGATTTTCTTTTGGATATTCTGCATATGAATGAAGATGCCCACCAGCAATATATTTTACTTTTCCTTTAAAATTATTTAAAATATCCCCATTAATTGTTCCCGCTAAAAAGTCATTTTTTGCAATTCCAGTATGTACTAATATTATATTTTCTTCTTTTTCATCTATAAAATCAGATAATTCTAATAAAACTTCATCTACAAATGCTCCTGGATATCCTACTCCCCAAAAATAAATATTATTTATAATTACTGGCTCAAAAATATATTTTTCATTTTCAAAATAATAGGTTGGTCTTTTAAAATATCCCTTTTTTTCAAGATATATTATCCAAGATTCAACCTCCTTATTAAAATAAATATTATCATGATTTCCTTCAATAACAACACAATTAATATTATTTTCTTTTAAGTTTTTTAATATATTTTCAGTTTTTTCCAATACTTCTGGATATAATTCTTTTTTATCAAATATATCTCCAGCAATTAAAACAGTGTCGACTTTTTTTTCAATAGCAATTTCAATAGCTTTTCGAAATGCTTTAAAATAATCTTCATATCTTTTTTTAGCAAATAACCCTTGTCCACCAACAGGTTTTCGCCCTAAATGTATATCGGAAATATGCATTATTTTCATAATTTTTCTCCTTTTTATGGGCCAATCATTCTATAAAATCTATATTTACAGAGCAATTATACCATATTTAATTTCTCTTCTCAATATTTTTTAAATAACACAGCTTATTTTCTGAATAAATTTATACTTTTCTAACAAATTAAAAAATAGGATAAGCAAGATTTTAAAAATATCTCATCTATCCTATTATCATTTATTTTTTTAATATCTTTTTTTTATATTTTTGTTCTTTCCAATTAGTTTTTGGATTAATAATTGCAGCTGTCCCTAATGCTGTTATATAAAATGGAACAAAAAACACTATTGCTATTTTATCAACTATTCTTAATATTCTCCCATTTTCTATATCCAATTTTGAATATAATAAATAATCTCCTATTAATTTAAAAATAACACTCTTATCTCCAGTAAACAAAGAGTAAATTGTATATATATTAAAAAAATATTGTACAAAAACTAAAAGTCCTGATGGAGTGAATATATTTAAACTTCCAACTATCCATCTTTTATGTTGGTTAAATAGTTCTTTATAAGATTTCATTGGATTAGTTTCTACAATAGAATTTTTTGTAAACCCTGCCGCTAATTTATATCCTTTTCTTGCAAAACCTCTTATTAAAATTTCATCATCCAATATAGATTCCCCTAAATTTTCATATCCGCCTATTTTTATATACGCATTTTTTCTAAATGCTAAATTATTCCCTATTCCACTAGTATAATACCCAAACATTATTGGCACTTGGGCTATTTCCATTAAAAATCTATGTGCCACAGTTTGTAATCTATATAAAAAATTAGGATTTTGCATATGAGTTATTTCTGTCTTTCCTATCACCATTCCTAAATCTTTCCCAGCAAAATACTTTGACATTCTTCTTACCCAATTTTTATTAATTTTACAATCTGCATCTGTTATTAATATTAAATCTCCAGTAGCGTTTTTTATCCCTACATCCAATGCATTTTGTTTCCCATATAAATTTGATTCTTTTTTCTTTATAGTTATTATTTTCAAATTCTTAAATTCTTTTTCAAACTTTTTTGCTAATTCTAATGTCTTATCTTTAGAACGATCATTTATTAAAACCACTTCATATAATTCTTTTGAATAATTTTGATTCAAACAACTTGTTAATATTGTTTCAATGTTATTTTCTTCATCTTTAGCTGGTATTATTATTGATATTTTTTCACTATATACATTTTTAGATGCCATATTCCTAATATATCTTTTTTTATACACTCCTGATGAAATAAAAAAAACAACTATTAAAAAATATAAAAACATTATCACTGTTAATTCCTCCCCCATTTTTGTGAATTAAAAAAAACAAATTTATCTATTTTTTTTAATAATATGATTATAAATTAGTTTCATCTGCTATTCTACCAAAAATAATAAAAAATTTCTACAAAAAAAAAGGAAATATTATTTTTTGTAGTATATATTAATTGTGAGCGTAAAAAAATCAAATTTGGAGGGATATTATGAACATTACAGAATATCTAAAAGATATTAGTTACAATGAGCTGCTTTCTAAAAGCGAAGAAAAAGAACTAGCTATTTTAATTGCTGAAGGAAATATAGAAGCCAGGGAAAAGCTTATTGTATCTAACTTAAGATTAGTAGTTAGTATTGCTAAAAAATACATTGGTACTGGAATGTCTATTCAAGATCTTATCCAAGAAGGAAATATTGGATTAATAAAAGCTGTTTCTAAATTTGATCCTTATATGGGCAAAAGATTTAGCACTTATGCTACTTGGTGGATCAAACAATCTATTTTACGTGCTATTTCTACAAATAAAGGAGCTATGCGATATCCAGCTTATGTCCATGATTCTATTTCCAAAATAACTAAGTTTATTCGTTCTTATAAAGTTTCTTTCGAATCTTATCCATCAGTTATCGTTATCGCAAAAAATCTTGAAATGCGAAACGAAGAAGTAGAAAGAATTTTAAATCTTATTAATGTATCTTATGTTTCTTTTGATGAAACTTTTGCAGATAATATAGATTTCCATAATATCATTGCTGATGATGATTTATTAGAAGAACAAATTTTTGATGATTTTGAGAACCATCAATTAATGAATCTATTAAATTATCTTAATCCAAAAGAAAAAATCGTATTAATTTATCGTTATGGATTATTTAATACTAATCCTCTTACTCTAGAGGATATTGGAGAAAAATTAAATTTAACAAGAGAAAGAATTAGACAAATTCAAAATGCTGCTCTTTCTAAATTAAAGAAAAAAGCTACTTTATATTTCTCAAATTAATTATTAATTGTAATTAAATTTTATCTCCATAATTTATTCTACTTTATAAAAAGTCAAAAGTCAAATAAAAAAAATAAAAAGCAGATATAATTAAAAATTATATCTGCTTTTTATTTTTTTTATTTGAAACTCTCCATATCAATTTTATATTTACCATTTTCGTTTATTATTTTTAAATTGTAATCATTAGAAGTTTCATCTTTATCTTTTGTCCCATATTTCAAAGAAATCACTTCGATTTTAGTTATTTCTCCTGAAACGTTTAATATATCTTTTTTTTCTTTTCCATCTTTAAATATAGAAACTATTGTTTTTATACCTCTATTTCTCCCTATTCCTATTGAAAAAGTATTTATATCACTAAAACTATACTCAATATCTTTATTTATTGTTTTTTCATGTTTAATCCCTTGATTATCTGTCTCATTGTAAAAACATTCAATTCCTATATTTATTTCTCCCACATTTTCATTAAAAATTAAATTTTTATATTTTTCAGAATTTTCGTTAGGGTAAACTATTATTGGGTCATCTATTTTTTTTACAATCTTTTTTAGTTTTAATATTTTAATTTTAGCTATATCATTTTCTATCTCTACGCTTAATATATTATAAAAATATAAATCTTCTATTTTTATTTTATTATATAATTCATCGCTATAATTAACACTATTTTCTCTAATATAATTCTCATCTGAAATATTTGTTATAAAATCTTTTATTAATTTTTCTTGTTGAGATTTTTTTACCGTTTCTTCACTAATAATAATTGTTTTGCTTGCACACCCTAATATACTTAACGCGAGTATCATTGTTAATATTATTCTTTTCACTCTTTCCTCCCTTAAAAATTAAAAATTATGTTCATACTATAATCTCTATTTGGAACATATTCATTCTTATCATTATCATAAAAATATGTTTGTTTTATATCAATTGCTACATTTGTAGGTCCTGGCACACCAAACATATACCCTGGAGCTATTATATGTGCTTTAACATAAGTGTCTTCATTTAAAAAATTATCTTTATGATTTTCTGCTCCCATATTTTGTTGTTCATATATTATTGTTGATTTCAATTTTTTTGTTGGAGTTACATCTAATTTTGCAAACAGATGTGGTTTTATATTTTCATCTTTATAATCTTCATAACTAAGAGTAAATTTAGCAGTTCCCATAAAATCAAAATCTACATTTCCAAAATATCCCTTAACTTTCTCATTACTTTCTGTGCCTATTAGATAATTTAAATTATCAATAGCAGATATTTCATAAAACTTTCCAAAATATCCTGGAATTAAATTTCTATCAATATCTCTATATTCTAATCTATAATCTATTATTGCAACTTTTCCCATTACACCAATAAAATTCCCTGATCCATCATTTGATTTTTCTCCTAATTCTCCATTAACTTTTACTAAATCATAATAAGGAATAAAACTAGCATTTTGATCTTCTAATAAAGGTATTGCGAACTCATATGCAGTCCCGTCAACACTACCTTTTACACCACTAAACTCATCTCTATTATCTGTTACATATGTAACGCCTATTTCTGAATTGTTTATAACTGGTATTGCAGTTCCCATCACTTTTAAAGGTCTAACATATACTCTTCCTCCAACTGCGTGTGGCTGCTCTTCTGTTGGTATAGCCGAACCTAATATATCTTTTTTTAAAGGCATAAATCCCTCTATTCCTGCAGCTTTCTCAGGTAAATTAATACCTAAAACTAAACTTGTTTTTTCATTATTAGAATATCTATTTACTAAAGTCCCATGTCCTAAAATATAATTATTCAATACTCCATATCTAAATTTAAAAATTTCTCCATTCCAGTAAATATATTTAAATCCAAAATCTATATCATGCATATCTTTTTTACCATCATTATTATAATCAGCCAATCCTCCTGATGTTAAATAAATACCTAATTTAAGACCTAACCCTAATCTTCCAAATTGCAATTCTGGTGAAAAATTCATTTTTAATACTGGAGTAGATTCATCTCCCTGTTTTAAAACTCCCATCCCTACGCCAGCACTTCCATTTTCTTGAGAAAAAGAGACTGCTGTTAATACAAATAGCATAATTATTACTAGATTCTTTTTCATATAACCCTCCTTTTTTTATTTTTTCTGTTTTAATACAATAATATGATTTTTTTTACACAATCAACCATTTTTTATATTATACCCTATCTCCGATATTATGTCAATTTAAAAAAGGATAACTCCTGCACAACAGAGGAGTTATCCTTTTAATCATTTTATTATTTTTTTACTATCTAATATCTATTATCTATACAACGGAAATCTTTCAGCTAATTTACGAACTTCATTTTTAACTTCTTTTATTATATCTTCATTATCTATATTATCTATTACTTTAACTATTAATTCAGCTATTTTTACCATTTCTGTCTCTTTCATCCCTCTTGTAGTCACTGATGGAGTCCCTATTCTTATTCCACTTGTAACAAATGGTTTTTCTTTATCAAATGGTATTCCATTTTTATTTACTGTGATTTCTGCTTTAACTAATGCGTTTTCTACTGCTTTTCCAGTAAGTCCTTTTGGTGTCAAATCTACAAGCATCAAATGATTGTCTGTTCCACCTGAAACAATTCTAAGCCCTGCTTTTGTTAATTCATCAGCTAAAACTTTAGCATTTTTCACTACTTGAGTTTGATATTCTTTAAAAGAATCTGATAAAGCTTCTTTAAATGCAACAGCTTTTGCAGCTATTATGTGCATTAAAGGTCCACCTTGTATTCCTGGAAATATTGCTTTATTTATTTTCTTTGCAATTTCTTCATCATTAGTCATAATCATACCACCTCTTGGACCTCTTAAAGTCTTATGAGTAGTTGTAGTTACAACATGTGCATATGGTACTGGACTTGGATGAAGACCTGTAGCCACTAGACCTGCAATGTGTGCCATATCTACTACAAAATATGCTCCAACTTCATCTGCTATTTCTCTAAATTTTTTAAAATCAATTATTCTTGGATATGCACTTGCTCCTGCTATTATTAATTTAGGTTTATTCTCAATAGCTATCTTTCTTACCTCTTCATAATCTATTGTTTCTGTCCCAGCTGCTACTCCATAAGAAACAGAATTATAGATTTTACCAGAAAAACTTACTTTTGATCCGTGAGTTAAATGTCCTCCATGTGGAAGGCTCATCCCCATTACTGTATCTCCTGGATTAATCAAAGCTATATATACAGCCATATTTGCTTGTGAACCTGAATGCGGTTGTACATTTACATATTCTACATCAAATAGTTCTTTTGCTCTTGAAATTGCTAATTTTTCTGCAATATCAACTATTTGACATCCTCCATAATATCTTTTGTCAGGATATCCTTCTGCATATTTATTTGTCAATACGCTTCCTGCAGCCTCCATAACAGCTTTTGACACAAAATTTTCAGAAGCAATTAACTCAATACCATACTCCTGTCTCTCCTCTTCTCTTTCAATTACATCTGCTATTTCTGGATCTTCTTTTCTCAAATACTCCAAATTCATTTTATCTCCTCCTATTTTTTAGAATATAAAACTCTTATCTCACCCGGACTAAGTTTATATTTGTAAAAGTTATTTATATCATTTTGTTTATCTTCTGGTGAAATATCAATAATCTCATCACCATCTAAAATAGATTTTAAATCTTCAATTTTTATTTCAATATGATTATCAAAATCTAAATTTATTATCAAAAGAACGTTTTCTATATCAGTAGATTTCTTTAAAACTACAAGTTTTTCCTTTTCAAAATCTAAAAAATATAATTCAGTTTCCTGCTGAAAAATATTATAACTATTTTTTATTTCATTTATTCTTTTAATATAATCACTTATATTAAATCTTTTATCTTCACTCATAATTTGAGAACTCATAATAACATCTAATCTATCTTCTACTCCAAATTCATAACCAATTGGCAACATAACTCCTGAATTCATAAACGCTGACAAACCATACCAAGATTTAGAACTACACATTTCTCCATATTCTTCTACAATTCTTTCTGTATTATAGCTCTCTGGAAAACTTATTAATCCAACTAAATTTTTCAAAGTATAATGCTGTTCTAAAAACCAAGTTTCATTAAAGTCCCACCATTTTAAACTTGTAAAAAGATAGTCAAATTCTCCTCGTGCCAGCTCAACCATTTTATTAAAATCAGACCCTAAATTATCTGCAATAAAAATTATATCATTTTTTATTTCTTTGCTAGATTTTATAATCTTGTTCCACAATTCAATTGGCACTTTGTATGCTGTTGAACATTTAAATCCATCTATATCAAAAGTTGATATATAATATTTAGCTAACTGTTCCCAATAAAGCCATAAATTTTCCTTTTCAGCTGAATTATAATTATCAATTTCAGCTAAATCTGCCCATTCAACAAAACCTAAATTATCATTTGCTGAAAAACTTTTTACTCTATCCCCATTGTATTTATACCATTCAGGATGATCAAGTAATAGTTCAGAATCAATAGATGTATGCGTTACAATCATTTCAAATATAACTTTTAATCCTCTTTTATGAGCTTCCTCCACAAAATTTTTCAGTTGCTCTTCAGGAGAACCATCAAAATAATCATCTATAAAATTATTATTAATTTTATAAAAATCTCTTGGTGCATATAAACTTCCCGAAAACCCTGTTTCATATATGGGATTTAGATATACAGAGTTAAATCCCATATATTTTATTTCATCCAAATAATCTATCCAATCACTAATTTTTCCTGCTGCTTTTGGAAATAAATTATACAAAATAAGATTTTTGTTCATTATCTTTACCTCTTCTCGTAGTATTTGCATGCTCTACAAGTATACCGTCCTATTATGAGGTCTATTTTTTTACAACGATATACTTTATTTAATTTTTTACAACTATAACATCTTTTAAGAGTTGAAATTTTATATTTACAAGTCATTTTATTTTCTCGCTTCATTTGGGAACGTTTAAAAAATAAGTTTCTCATTTTTTGTTATAAAAACGCTTGAATCGTTGCGTATTTTAAAACAAAAGGATAAGGTTGTTTTTAAAGCGTTCCTAAATCATTCCGTATTTTAAAACAAAATCGGAAGGTTATTTTTAAGCCGTTCCTTAGTATAAATTTTTAATTTATTATATCATAAATTATACCAATTTACAATTTCTTTTCCCATTTACTATTCGTCCTATTTTATATACTTTTTCTCCATTTTCTTCTAATATAGAAATTGATTTTTCTGCATCATTTTCTTTTATAATCACAGCCATTCCAATTCCCATATTAAAAGTTTTATACATCTCTTTTTCTTCTATATTCCCTAATTTTTGCATTAATTTAAAAATTGCAGGAACTTCATATGATTCTTTTTCTATTTCTACATCTACATTTTCTGGCAATATTCTTGGAATATTTTCTATAAATCCTCCACCTGTAATATGCACTAATCCTTTTATTTTTACATCTTTTTTCAAATTTAATAAAGATTTAACATATATTTTAGTTGGAGTTAATATCTCTTCTCCTAATGTTTTTCCAAGTTCATCTACATATCTATCTATTTTCCAATCTAATTTGTCAAAAAATAGTTTTCTCACAAGAGAATATCCATTACTATGTATTCCAGAAGAAGCTAATCCTAATACAATATCTCCATCTTCTATCTCTTTTCCATCAATAACTTCATCTTTTTCTACTACTCCAACGGAAAATCCCGCTATATCATATTCTTCAGAATTATAAAAACCAGGCATCTCTGCTGTTTCCCCACCTATTAATGCACATCCAGATTGTTTACATCCATCAGCAATTCCTTCTACTATTGCCGATTGTTTTTCAACTTCTAAATTTCCAGTTGCCAAATAATCTAAGAAAAATAGTGGCTCTGCTCCCAAAACTACAATATCATTTACACACATAGCTACAGCATCTATTCCAATAGTGTCATGCTTATCCATCATAAATGCTACTTTTAATTTTGTCCCAACGCCATCTGTCCCTGAAACTAATATTGGCTCTTTATATTGTCCTAATTTAAATAATCCACCAAATCCTCCTAAATCTCCAATTACTCCATCTCTATATGTACTTTTCACACTTTTTTTTATTGCTTCTACAAATTTAGCACCAGCTTTTATATCTACTCCTGAATCTTTATACGTTAATTTATCAGACATTTTAACCTCCAAATTATATAATTTTTAAATATTTTTTAATGAATTACATATCAGGAAATTTTATTGGATATTTCCCTGTAAAACAAGCATCACAAAATTCATTTTTCTCTGTTCTTATTGCTTTATGCATACCTTTTACTGATAAATAACCTAAATAATCAGCTAATATATATTTTTTTGTTTCTTCTAAAGTATGTGTTGCTGCTATAAGCTCTTTTCTTGTTGGCATATCTATTCCATAATAACATGGAGCTACCACAGGGGGTGCTGCAATTAGCATATTTACTTCTTTTGCACCAGCTTTTTTAAGTAATTTAACAATTTTTCTACTTGTGGTTCCTCTTACAATAGAATCATCTATCACTATTACTTTTTTCCCTTTTATCACATCTGCAATTGGACTTAATTTTTTCTTAACTCCAAGCTCTCTATCTAATTGAGTTGGCTGTATAAATGTCCTACCTACATAATGATTTCTCATTATTCCTTTTTCAAATGGTATTCCTGATTCTTCTGCATAACCTATTGCAGCCGATATCCCAGAATCTGGTACAGGAATTACTATATCTGCCTCTATTTTATGTTCTCTTGCTAACTGTTTCCCTATCTCTTTTCTTATTAAATAAACATTTCTCCCAAATAGATTACTATCTGGCCTTCCAAAATATATTAATTCAAATATACATTTTGCAGTTTTTTCTTTAAAAAATACTTTTTCAGATCTAAGTCCATTAGAATCTACAACCACCATTTCTCCTGGCTCAACTTCTCTTATATATTCAGCATCAATTAAATCTAATGCAGGTGTTTCAGATGCAAATACATAATCTCCATCAATTTTACCAATTACCAATGGTCTTATTCCTAATGGATCTCTTATAGCAATTAATTTATCATTTGTCATAAACAATATAGAATATGCCCCTTTTACTTGACCAAGAGCATCTACAATAGAATCTTCTATATTATCCTCTAATGATCTTGCTATTAAATGTAATATTGCTTCTGTATCATTTGAAGTTTGAAATATAGACCCTTGTTCTTCAAGCTTTTGTTTTAATACTCCTGTATTTACTAAATTCCCATTATGTGCAATTGCTAAATCTCCTTTACTATGTCTGATTACTAAAGGTTGAGCACTTACCACTTCTGAATCTCCAGTTGTTGAATATCTAACATGACCTATTGCAATGTTTCCTTTTAATTTATCAAAAGTTTTTTCATCTTTAAATACAGATGAAACTAATCCCATATCTTTATGATAATTTATTCCATAACCATCAGTTGTTGCTATTCCTGCACTTTCTTGCCCTCTATGTTGAATAGCAAAAAGTCCATACATAGTTAATTTTGCATTTTCTTGTTTATTTGAATATATTCCAAACACTCCACACTCGTCATGAATTTCATCAAACATTTTTTCCTCCAATATAATTTTTTCTTAATTAAAAAATAACTTAAACATTTTAAGAAACTTATTTTTTTAAACATTCCTCAATGGCAAAACCCTAACTAAGCCTTTTCAACATCTCTTTATAAGCACTTTCTACATTCCCTAAATTCCTTCTAAATCTATCTTTATCCAATTTTTCTTTTGTTTTTTTATCCCAAAATCTACATGTATCAGGTGAAATTTCATCAGCTAATATTATTTCTCCATCTGATGTTCTTCCAAATTCTAATTTAAAATCAACTAATATAACATTTCTATCATCAAAATATTTTTTCAATATTTCATTTATTTTAAAAGCGTAATTTTTTATTTTTTCTATCTCTTCTTTTGTAGCTAATTTTAACGCTAGTGCATGATAATCATTTAATAATGGATCGCCTAAAGCATCTTCTTTATAAGAAAATTCAATAGTTGGAGAATCAAATACTACTCCCTCTTCTACTCCATATCTCTTAGAAAAACTTCCAGCTGCAATATTTCTAATTATTACTTCTAATTTTACAATTTCTACTTTTTTTATAAGCATATTCCTATCATCTAATACTTCTACTAAATGTGTATGAACTCCATTTTCCTCAAGTAATTTAAATAAAATAGATGTAATTTTGTTATTTACTACACCCTTACCTACAATAGTTCCTTTTTTTTCTCCGTTAAACGCTGTAGCATCATCTTTAAATTCTTGAATAACCAAATCTTTTTCATCCGTACCATAAACTCTTTTGGCTTTTCCTTCATACAGTAATTCTTTCTTTTCCAATTCTATAACCTCCTTATTTTTTGAATAAATCTATTCTTTCATAGCAAATAAATAAAAAAACCCATAAAGACACCTTGGTCCTTTATAGGTTTAGTTGTTTTCTATATTAATTATGTATATATTTGTTTTTATGTTTTTAATTTTCTGAAGCTTATTTTTCATTTTCCCTCCAAAATTGTCCTCGTTCACTAATAAGATATCTTATTGTATAATATTTTTTGATTTTAGTCAATAAAAAAATTTAGTTTTATAGTGTCAAATTTTGTAGTTTAATTGATATATTAAATAAAAAAGCCCCACCTCTTTAAATTAAAGAAATGAAGCTTTCTATTTTCTATTTAAGAATTAAATTACTTCTTTATTTCTGTATTATCAGAAACTATTACATCATTTTTATCTGCTGTGACAGAAACAGCCTCTTGATTTACTTTCACTAATTTTTCATTTGTTTTATCATATACATAAATATCATACTCTCCAAATGGAACAAATGAAAATACAGCTTCTATTTTTTCTCCATCTACAGATACACTAGAACTTATTGCATTAGCATATGGTTATATCGTCACGGTGTACCATTATCATCTTCTGATAAATTCAAAAAATATAATAAGCTCTTCTTCTATAGTTTTATTCATCATTTTTCATTTCTTCTCAAAAAAGATTGTTCTAATCCCAACGCTCTAATCTTATCCACCCATTCATAAACCATCATTGGTTTATTCACCCTTTCTCCATTTTCATCCAGTAATTTTTCCATTGCCAGAGTAATTAATGCATACTCATTTTCCAAATAAGTCCCAAAAATACCTTGATCATCTGTATTAATTGATACTGATAATTGCGAACTCTTTTGATTTTCCTCTTCACTCACATTCAATCCAATGTTATAAAATTTAGTTATTGGGTGTCCATCATATCTTTTAAAGTTTCCTATCACATAATTAGAACTTGGATTTGCTTCAATACAAATATTTTTATTTGCCAGTTCTTTTTGTATAGCATATTGAATTTCTGTTACGATTTTTCCCATTTTTTTATTTATTTTAATCTCTTCACTTTTTATTCCTCTTTCTTTTACGTTCTTATTAAAATGATATTTTCTATAAATTTCTACTATCTCTTCATTTTTTCTTATTTCAATCATTTCTTTTCTAGGATCAATAGAGCATTTTTCCCAAAAAGTTAAGCTCGATTTAAGTTTATAATCTTTATCTTTATAAATATTTGGATCATCTCCCCTTAATTTCCAAGCTCTATAATAATTTTCATAAGAATATTCTTTTTCATATATTTCAGAAACTAATCTATAATAATCAGAGCATAATTTTGATTTTAAATTTTCATCAATTTCAATATTTAACTCTCTTATTTTTGCCAGCATCCAAGCTATATTATCTAAATATATTTGTTTTGGCATAATTAGTGTATAATTTTTATCTTTATAATATTTATTTGCATCTACCCCCAATGCTAATGCGTGTCCAATCCTATCTCCTTGTTCATAGCCAAGAAATCTAATGGTTTCATCTATTGCTCTCAATCCATCAATTAAGCTCAAAAAATCTTCTCCTGCGTGATAAGTAATCCCTAAATTAAATATTTCATCTTTCCCAAATTCTTCAAACTTATTTGTTATTTTATAATTCCTCAAATATCTAAAGCATTGAGCAAAGACTTCTGGTCTACATCCAATTTCAAAATTTGCAGCATCTATTCCATATATTCTATTTTTAGCTTCTCCACTACTTTTTCTCAAATTTATTATTGCATCTGCCTGTTTTTTTAGTAATCTTCTCAACTGATAATTCAAAGGTTTTACGTATAATACAATAGGAGTATTCTTTGCCATCTCCATTATCTCTTTATATTTTTCTTGTTTTTTTATAAAGTGAATTACATAAAAATATTTCTTTTTATCTTTCACCTCTTTTTTTATACTTGTATTCTCAAAATTCAAATTTTTAAAATCTTTAACATCATAAAACATTTCACTTTCTATATTTTCATCTAATTTTTCAATTGTTTTAGACAATTCAGCATTATTTTTTTCAGGTGCTATTCTGGCTTCTAAATAATTAATATGTTGGTCATAAAGAGATGAATTTATAGCCATACTTACAACAGCTTTCTCATAAATTCCTTTTCCTAAAAATATATTTTTTCTATTTTGATAATCTGAAAAATTACCAAATCCCACTCTTCTATTTATTTGAATCAACTCATCTCTAAAACGTTCTTTTATCAATATGTAAGTATGAATTAATCTTTTGTATTTTATTATCTCTTTATCGCCTTCAAAAAATGTTTTAAAAATAGTATACAAGAAAAATCGTTCACCATATAACAATATATTTCCATTATATTTCATATTATCTTTATTATAATTATTTAAGCTAATCTTTTTTGGAATAATATAGTCTGGTATTTCTCCATTTAATTTTTTTCCATTTGAATATTTCAACTTATTTATTTCATTTTGAAGATCTCTAATGAAAAGTTTTATTTCTGAATTATTTTTTGATTTTAAAATATAATTCATTTTAAAATTTTCTACTTTTTCTATTTTTTCTTTTAAAATAAATTTTTTATATAAAAACAATCTGATTGCAGAAGCTTTTTTGACTAACGCTTTTAATTCTAAAGAAAAATTTTCAAATCCATAATTTACATCTGGAGATAATCTAGTCTCTTTTTCAATTTTTTTAAATTCTTTATCTCTGCCTTCGATATTATTCATCAAAGAGATCCAAGCTAATTGAAAATGAGGTGCTGATCCTTTTAAGTGAAAATGGTTTTCAGCACATCCTTTTTTCATTATTTCTTTTAGCATTGTATTATCAGTTGATATTATTGGTTTCCAAGCAAAAATTGTTCTATTATATGATATGGTAAAATCTTTGTATGCAAAATATGCTGTTGTCAATAAATCTTCGCCCAATAAATATGACAATTCTCTCCATCTCAGTAATTCTTTGTATTTACATAAAGGAACTCCTTTGTTTTCTATTAATATTCCTTTTGTAAAGTTTGCTAATACGTTAAAAATACTATCTTCTTTTACTCCTTCTAATTTTTTCCAGTTTGAATCTAGCAAGCTATATACATTTTCTATTTCATCTTTGTTATATTTTGTTGGATTTTCATATGAGTATGTGGCTATAAATAGATCTCTATCTACATTTTTTTCTTTTATGGAGTTGTAGTATTTATATAACATTTTTTCTGGATTTTGCTTTTTAAAGAGAATTTCTATTGTGGCTCTAATGTTATCCATTATTCTATTCCTTTAGTTGAATTAATTTTTTCTTTTATTTTTTCCACAAAGTCTTTTATCCTAATTTTTCCTTTTTCAGTTTTCATTTCTTCTGCTTCTGTTTCTTTCCCTTCAATAAAATCAATTATTTCTTTTTTATAATCTTCACTTATTTTTTTATTATTTTCAATAATATTTTTTATATTTGAAAATGAATTTCTTATAGTATTTATATTAGTAATCCTATTAGTAATCTTTAAGCCATCTATTTCAGTTATAAGTTCTCCTATCAATTTATCTATATCAACTTCTACTTTAAATATATCATTAAATTTCCCTTCTAATTCTTTTTTTTCAATATCTATAATAAAATTATAAATATCACATATTTGAGCATCATCTTTCAATTCTAATTTTTCATCTGCACCTAAATTAAAATTAATTTCTAATTCTTTAAAATTTTTAAAGAATGTTTTGAAATGAACAAAATAACTTTTGTTTACAGCCTTATAATCTTCATTTAATATGCGTTCTAATATTTCAATATTCCCAATATAAAAATCACTATCCGAAGTAGGTTCTCTATTAAATAAAAATCCTAGAATATCAAATTGAATTTTTGTTGGTTTACTATTATCTTTTTTATTATAGTAAACTTCTTTTTCTTTTCTATAAATATTATTTTTTATAAAATTAAATTCTGATGATTTTATATTAAATTTATTTAGTAATTCTTCAGCATCTAGTTTCGAACCATTTTTTTTATATTCTTCACTAAAACTCTTAATTTTATCTACTTTCATATCTCTTCTATCTCTTTTTTCGTTCGAATCCTGTTCCTTTCTCATAATTTTATATTCAATAGGATTATATAAATATCCACCTAATAATTTTTGATAATCACTATATGTTTTTTTAGCTGCCGCTTTTTCAACTTCTGCAACTTTTATAACTTTTGTAAATTTTGCCTCTTTTGCTTCTTTTACTGCTTTTGCATATAGCTCATACAACATAATTGAATAAATCATTTTTATTGCATAAATAAATTTTTTATCTTGTAATTCTATTTTATACCTATCTGCCTTATTCAAAACAAATAGCAAATCTCCCAAAGATACATTTGCCCCATTGTTATTTAGATTTACTATATTTTGATATTCTATTTCCTGTTCATAATCGCCTTTACCTCTTGCTCTTGCTCTTGCTCTATATTCATCATCTTTATCCAACAATGAATAAATATCTTCAATTTTATTTATTATAAATTTATTTCTTTCTGTAACATCTCTTTTTACAAGTTCTTTTAAAGCATTTTGTTGTTGATAAGTCAAATATGTTTTTATCCAATTTTCAAATATATACTCTTTAAATTTAATAAAATTTTCACTATTTATAATTTCAATTCTTTCTTTTTTCCTTTTTTTCAAATCTCTCACATCTTCCATTTTGACTAATAAAACAATTAATTCTACTAACCCTCTTAAATTATCTGGAATTATATATTTACCATCAATAAATATCATATCAGTTTTTAAATATATTTGCTTTCTTACGAATTGATCTATTATACCCCCTTCAATTTTATTACCATTTTCATAATTCACTTCCACTTTTGAAGTCATTCTTATATCTTCTAATTTCGGCAAATATAATCTTCTTTCCAATGGTATCAATTTTTCAAGATATTTTTCAGTCATATTTTTAATTTCATCATAGCTCATAGCTTTTTTATCTAATAATGATTCAAATTCTTTTAAATAATTTCTCTCAACTATTTGTTCTAATTGCTCTATTTTAATTGCCATTAAAATCACAACTTTTGGAATAATTAAATATTTTCTAATTTGCTCGACCATCTCATAGGCATACTCTGTATTTAAATCAATATCATCTACTTCAATTACCAATATCCCATTTTTCTCTTTCTTTTCATCATTATTCATAAATTCCAAATATGATCCAATTAATTTTTCCACATCACTCTTTAAGCTTGTACTTTCTGCTATTTTTAATAAAGCATCTAAAGCTTCTTCTTCAAAAACATCTCTTTTGTCTTTTATAATTTTTATATTTTCATAAACCTTTTCAAAAGAACCAATTATTTCTCTTTTCAAATTTTCATTTTTCACTTCATTTTTTGTTTCAATATCATTTTTAAAAGTTTGAAACATCTTTGCAATTATTATTTCCAAAATATTACTATTACCTGATAATAAAGCCGGATCTATTACTCCAACAGAGCAAAAATTATAAGAACTTAATTTTTTATCTTCAACTGACAAATTATAATCTTTATTATTTTTCAATTTATCATTATCTTTCAATACTCCCGCAAAAGAAAGCATTGCAGATGTTTTTCCAGTTCCTCTTTCTCCTGCAAATGCAATTATATTATTATAATTTTCATGCAACTCAATTCCTTTACTCTTTAATATCTCCGCTGTATTCTTAAAAGCTTTCAAATAAACTTCATTAAATACCGATTTTTCAAATTCATTAATCTTTTCTACTTTTGCTTTGTACTCTTCTCCCAAATTAATTTTAATTACTGATTCATCTGCCATTATTTCTTCATCTCCCATTTTGATTATATCTATATTTAATAATACTATACAAATTCACGTTTTTCAATTTTTTTATTAAATTTTCACACAATTCAATTTCTACTATTTTTTAGGATTTTCAATTTTCTATTTCAATAATTAAATGTTTTTTTATGCCTCATAGAACATTTAAAAAATAAATTTTTCATAATTTGTTATAAAAGTACTTTAATCATTGTGCATTTTAAGCCGTTCCTACATAAAAAAAGACAGGTTTACACCTGTCTTTTCACTAATTATTATTATATCTTCTATTTTCTATAATTTTACTATAAACCCTTTTTAATATACTTTTTTAATACTCAACTAGGATTTTTTCAATAGCATAAGAAGTTTTCACTTAATCAACTTATTATACTCACTTATATCTTTATTTAAGCTTTTTGAAATATTCCCAAGATCAACAATAATAGAATGAGTTCTCATTCCAGGCCCTATAGCAATTTCTGATTTCCCATTTACCTCTTTTTCAAATTCACTAATAATTTTTTTAGCTTCATTTTTCTTATTATTAATTTTTTTAATTACCGCTTCAATTTTACTGATTTTCTTTTTTTGTTTACTATTCAGTTTTTTATTTTTATTCTTATTGATTTCTGAATTAATCTCATTTACATTAGTTTCTATTGTTCCAATCATTTTATTTACTTTTGTTGAAATTTCTATTACATTTATTCTATTTATTTTATATTTATTCATAATATTAACAAGCTTAGATGCTTCATTGTTATAACTCGCCGAATAATTTTCTATTGTCTTTACTGTCTCTTTTAGATTATTATTTATTTTGTTAAATTCAGGCCATTCCTTACTGCTATTTTTTATCACAGCTGTTTTTAATGAAATCTCTTTTATTTTCCCTTTCAACTTATTAATTTTCTCAATTTCTTTATACTCATTTTCTCTAATTTGAGTTATCTTTGTCATTAATTCTTCAAGATTGTTATATGGAGATATATCTTTTTCATTTATATTCAGATAAATTTCATCAAGAATAGTTCTTGCTTTTTCAAATTGAGTCTTTTGTTTTGCAAGAGATTGATTAATTAAAACTGTATTATTCCCAATTTGTTTTAAAATATCATTTAAATTAAATACTTTTATTAATTTATTTTTATTAAAAATCTTAACTACATCATTCATTCCTGATTGAAATTCTTTTCCATTTTTTATAATTTTATTTTTAACTACATTATATTTATTTTTTACTTCTTGAAATTGTTTCCACTCTTTCTCATCTGAACGAAATTCTTTTTTATTTTTAGAAAGTTTTTTGTACTCTATTATAATACTATCCATCTCTTTTTTAAGGCCATTAAATTCATCTAATTCTTTTCCTAATTTTTGCATTTTTTTACTTAATAAGACAGCTATCTTTTTGTTATTAACGTTTAATTCTTCTTTTAACCCTTCATACATACCATTATAACTTAAAAATGCATCATTATAAGCTTTTGACGATTTATTTATTTGTTGTTCTGCATTATTAAAAACTTTAGTAACTTCATTTGTTTTATACGTCATTACTATACACCCTGATAAAGATATGCTGATTAAACTTAACATTAAAAAAATTCTTACTAATTTCATTTTTCCCTCCAATATTTTATTTTTATCTCTCTAATGAGACATGTGCGTTATTATAACATCTCAAATCAAAAAAATCAATCTTTTTTAATCGGTTGTGTACTAAAACGTTTCATATTATACTATATATCTCTTTTTTATTAATATAATCTGCATTAAATTATTTCATCTTAAAAGCACCTCTCCGTCAGCTTCGCTGCCACCTCTCCTGAAAGGAGAGGCTTTTTTCTTCAGGCTCTCCCTTTGGGAGAGCTGTCACGCAGTGACTGAGAGGGCGAATCTTTCACTTTTGACTTTATAATTTCATCAATACTTTCACATACTTCTTCAAATCTATTTTCAACTTCATAATTTGAAAATCTAACCACTTCTAAATTATAGCTATTTAAAACTTTTGTCCTTGCTTTATCATATTCAATTCCATCTTCTGTATAATGTTGACTTCCATCAACTTCTATTACTAATTTCGCTTTATAACAATAAAAATCTACAATAAAATTATCAATAACTTTTTGTTTGTATATCTTAATTGGGTAATGTCTAAGAAAATCATACCATAAATGCTTTTCTTGTTGTGTCATCTCTTTTCTAAGTTTTTTTGCTATTGAAATTAGTTTCTTGTTATAATTCATTATACCTCCTAAAAGCACCTCTCAGTCAGCTTCGCTGCCACCTCTCCTGAAAGGAGAGGCTTTTTCTCAGGCTCTCCCTTTGGGAGAGCTGTCACGCAGTGACTGAGAGGGCGAATTTGCATTTTAAATCCCCCCAACTCATTATAACATATTTTTCACAATCACATAAATTAAAAATATAACATACCCTACTTCTAACATTTACACCAAAACAAAAAAGCTCCCCAGCAATTTAAAAATTGCCAAGAAGCTTTTCTATTTATTCTTTTTTATCCTCTACTATTTTTTCTTATTCTTCCCATTCATCAAATACTCATCAATAGCTTTTGCTGCTTCATGTCCATCAGCAATACCATGAATTACATCTGGTCCTTGTACAATATCTCCTCCTGCGAACAACCAATCTACACCTTCTACTTGTCTATTTTTTCCTATTTTTGTTATTTTTCCTCTTGTTATTCCTAGTTTTTCTTCTAATTCTTTATCCAAATATGAATAATCTGGTGATTGTCCAATTGATACATAAACTTGTGTTCCTTCTACCATTTTTACATCACTTGTATCAAATTGTGGATTAAATCTATGTTGACCATCAAATATTGATAAACATTTAAATCCTTTTACACCTTTAATATTTCCTTTATCATCTAACATTACTTCTTGTGGCCCACATCCAAGTTGATATTTAATTCCTTCTTCCATACCTTCTTCATATTCTTCTCTATCTGCTGGAAGTTGCTCCTCATTTTCAAGAGCTATTAATTTAACATCACTTTTACCATATTTTATTTCTTGCAATCTAATTAAACTTCTCGCTACATCAAATGCAACGTTTCCTCCACCTATAACTACTGCACTTTTATGTACATCAATATCTTTTATTACACCTCTAGCGAAATCTCTTACTTGTGGTAAGAAATCCATTGCTAAATGTACATCTTTATGGTCTGAATTAGGTATATTAAGACCTCTTGCTCCAAAAAATCCTGTTCCTAAAAATACAACATCATATTTTGAATGTAACTCTTCAAGCTGAATATCTTTTCCAACTTGTGTATTTGTATGTATTTTTACCCCAATTTTTTCTATAAAGCTAATATCTTTATCTAATGAATAATCAGGCAATCTATATTGAGGTATTCCATATCTCATAACTCCACCTGCTAAAGGCATAGCTTCAAATATATCTACTTCATAGCCCATTGTCCTTAAGTAATATCCTGCTGAAATTCCTGCTGGTCCAGCCCCTACTATTGCTACTTTTCCTTCTCCACCTTTTGAAACATTTGCCAAAACAACTTTTTCATAATCTTCTTCAGGCGTATTATCTACAATATACCTTTTTAGCCATCTTATAGATACTGCTTCTCCACGATTTCCCAATGCACAAGCTGTTTCACACTTGTGAGTACATATTCTTCCACATACTCCAGGTAATGGATTAGTTTTGTATAACCAGTCTACTCCTTCTTCCAGATCATCTTTCCATATAGAAAGAATATATTCTGGTATATTCATTGTAGCAGGACAAGTTTTTGTACAAATTCCACACTCTACACATCTTGAAGCCTCTGCTATTGCTGTCTCTTTTGAAAAACCTTTTACAATTTCAATAAATGAATCTTTTCTTTCATCAGCTTCTAATCCTACCATATCATATCTTTTCAAATCCAAAAGTTCTGACACTTCATCTCTTACATAAGCATTTTCATATTTTATATCATGAATACCATTTTCTTTTGGTAAAAAATAGAAATCATCGACATCTTTTGATATATGAACATATTCTTTTGTCATTGTAAGAGAATTTGTAGTACAAATATCTACACACAACCCACAAAATGTACATCGTCCATAATCTATAGCTGGTTTTTCTGGTTTAGAGCCATCTTCATCTGGCAATTCTTCTCTTTCTTGCATAACTATTGCATTTGTTGGACATATTTCAGAACAAGTCCCACACCCTATACATTTTTCCCAATCATTTGCATGAAATCCTCTATATCTATCTGCTGCTTCTCTTGGATTTTCAAATATATCTTCCATGGGAATTGATATAGGTTTTTTTACTAAGTATTTCCATGCTTTTATTGGTGCAAAAAAATTCTTTTTATTTCCCATATTAATTCCTCCCTACCTATCAATTTCAGGAGCACAAACTCCCATTGTATCTAGCCAAATTGCCACATCATCTAGTCTAGTCCCTGGCAAATATTTTTCAATTCCAAGAAGCCCTTGAGGATATGATGCTCCTCTTACTGCTATTCTATAAGGCTGTCTACTTCCATCAGAAACTATATAATATCCATATTCTCCTCTTGAAGATTCTATATGTGAGAACACTTGACCTTTTGGTATTCTCCATTTTAATGCACTTCCAGTAGATACTTTTGCTCTAACTGGTCCATCTTTTGGCATTTTCTCTAAAACTTGTCTAATTATTCTTATACTTTGTTTTACTTCTTTATATTTTGTTTCAAGTCTTGTATATGCATCAGAATAATTCGCCACAGGTACTTCAAATTCTACTTGATCATATCTTGCATATGGATCAACTTTTCTTATATCATAAGCCTTTCCACTTGAAGTCCTAAGCCCTATTCCAGTAACTCCCAATTCTCTTGCTACTTCTTCTGGTAAAACTATATTATCTTTTGTCCTATTTATTATAGTAGAGTTTCTTAAAATCAGGTCTTCATATTCAGAAAGCCTTCCTTCTAATTTATCTAATACATTTTCTATCTTTTTCTCTATCCCTTTTGGCAAATCTTTTCTAACTCCGCCTACTACAATATACATATGGTATACTCTTGCACCAGTTATCTCTTCAAATATATCTAAGATTAAATCTCTTTCTGTAATTGCCCAATTTGGACCAGTATATAGACCTGTTGGTCCTCCAATTCCTCCAAATGCCATCATATGTATCCCAATTCTTGCTAGTTCTAATATTATCATTCTTATCCAATGAGCTCTTTCAGGCACTTCAATATTTCCTAATGCTTCTGCTCCCATTGCATATACCATCTCATTAATATCAGGTTCTACCACACATATTCTTGGAATTAAAGCTATATTATTTGTCCAAAGTCTTCTTTCCATCAATTTTTCAAATCCTCTATGTAACATTCCAGGTAATGGTCTTGCTCTTTTTACTATATCTCCATCCACGTATAAATGCACACTAAAATTTCCATGCATTCCAGGATGATTAGGCCCTAAAAACAGTTTTAATTCTCTCATCTTTCTTCACCTTCTTTTTTAAAATCCACATTATAATCTCTTTTAGCATATTTTTTATCTGAATATTTTTGTGGATCGAAATCTTTTCTCATTGGCGGAATATCATCCCATAATTCTAAAAACAACCCTTTTTTAGAATCTTCATTTCCTTCAAATTCAACACCAAAAAATTCATGAACATCTCTTTCATAAAATTTTGCTCCAGGAAAAATAGGTACAATTGTTTTAAACAGAGGTTTTTCTCTATCTAATCTTGTTCTTACTTGAATTGTAATTCCAGTTTCCCAATTCATCAAAATAAACACTAATTGAAACTCTTTATCATCAATAAAGTCAACGCATGTTAAAAATGTTAATTGATTCCAACCAATAGATTTTAAATATGCTAATATTGCATGAATATCTCTACTTTCAAAATCAAAACTAACTTGTTGCTTGGTAGGCTGTTCTATATTAAGTACATTATATTTAGATTTAATATCCTCTATTATTTTATTCATGGAATTCATCTTTAACATCCACCTCCCCAAGTGCTAACTTTTGATTTTCTTCATACCACTCTTTATTTTCCTGATATTTTTTCCATCCATTAGCTGTTCCTGCTTTTATTTTATCCATTAAATCTTTAAAAGCATTCATTACCGCTTCTGGTCTTGGCATACATCCTGCTACAAAAACATCTACTGGAATATAGTTATCTAATTTGTTTATAGTTGAATAAGAATCATAATACACTCCTCCATTTAATGTACAAGAGCCAAATCCTATTACATATTTTGGATTTAACATTTGCTCATAACTATATATTACTCTTCTTAATGTTTTAGCACTTAAATACCCAGTTACTAATAATACATCTGATTGTCTTGGTGTTGCCATTGGTCCCATTCCTATTCTTTCCATATCAAATCTTGATGTCATTGCAGGTGGTAACTCTATGGCACCACATCCTGTACAAAAATGCATCATCCACATTGATTTTCCTCTAAAAAAATCTCCTAATTCTTCCCATGTTTTTCTATCTTTTTCATCTAAAACCATATTGTCACCCCCAAACCAGTAAATACTACAACTAAAGCTTGAACAACTGCCATAGCTAATGGTACTTTATAATAGAATTTAATTAAATCATCTATTTTAAATCTTCCTACAGCTGTTGCTATCATTGTAGTTAATGTATATACTAAGAAATATTTTGTTAAAAATGCTATTATAGTTGGTCCTCCACCTAAAAATAGATTTACAAACAAACTCACTTCTATAAATGTAGAAAACTCATGTTGTAAAATAAGCATTGCTAAATGTTTTCCACCATATTCTACCAATGGTCCTGATGCTATTTCCGCTGGAGCTATTGGTGTGTCAAATGGTTTTTTCCCTAACATTCCCATAAGAGAAACAAAAGCAACTATCCCACCTAATGGAAATCTAAACATATTCCAATATAGAAATCCGCCTTGTTGCAAATGAGCTATTGTTGATATAGAAGATGTTTTAAATCCAAATATAATAGTCATAACTGTTATTATAAATGGAAGCTCATATCCAACCATTTGAGTCAAAGCTCTCATTACTCCAATACTTGCCCAAGGATTTCCTGACCCAACAGCACTCATTGCCATACCAAGAGAACCTATTGCAAGCAAATAAGTTATTACAAAAAAATTATCCATATTATCAAATGATATAATTCCTGCAACTGGCATAAATATTAATGTAGCCATAGTTCCACCTAACGCCATCATAACGCCAAAATCATATATCCAACCATGTGAGATTGGTTCTTTACTCATTGCTTTAAATATATCTAAAAATGTTTGATACCAAGGCGGTCCAAATCTTTTGTGTATTCTAGCTGTGATTTTACGCTGAATACCATCAAGAGAAACCTGCCATGCAAATGCAAATAGCAAAAGTCCAAATCCTATAATAAATCCCATATAATTCATGCCCTACCTCCTAACATAAATATTACAGATACTATAACTACTATCCACAAAACCGCAACTGCTGGTCTAAAACTAAAGAATATTTTTGATACCATATCCCCTAAATCTTTTACTCTTGTTCCTATTGAAAATAAAAATTCCTCAACTTTAGGATGTTTTTCATAAAGTCTTTCAAATGGTGCATAATAATTAGATGAATAATGATATAGCTCAGGAGAATGAATAAACTCTGCTGAAGTATAAGTATCCATTAATCCAACTTTTCTTGATTTTGGTAATACCAAGAATATTATTAATGCTATTATAAATCCAAATGTAAATACGACTGACATCCAAGTTGCATTTAAATTTCCATTATTAGCTATTATATTTAATCCATCTATTTTTATTGGAATCATTCCAACTGATTTTTCTATTTTTCCTATATATTTCAACATAACTGTTGGAAATATTCCAAAATATTGTGTTAATGCTGAGATAGCTATCATAGGTATAAGCATTAACATAGGAGCTTCTTTTACATCTTTATGTTCAGGTAACTCTTGTCCCAAAAATACTGTTGACAATGGTCTAAACACGTATAAGAATGAACCTACACTTCCAAAGAAAGCAGCCATTGCTATAAATACCATTCCATGTTTTACTAACGATTGAAATATCAACCACTTAGATACAAATCCACCCATAGGAGGAATTCCAGCTAAAGATATTATCGCCATTAAATACACAACAAATGTAACTGGCATTTTATGAATCATTCCACCTAATTTTGACATTTTAGTTGTACCAGTTCTATATGCTACAACTGCTGCTGCTAAGAACATTGCTGAAGTTGCCATTGCATGATTAAATATATGCATTAGTCCTCCTGCCATTCCAATTGAATCATTTAATGCTATTCCTATTAATATATATCCACTATTACTTACAGTAGAATATGCTATCAATCTTTTCATATCATCTTGCTTTATGGCCATTAATGTACCTACTACAATACTTATAGCTCCTAAAATCAATAAAATATAATTTTGATAAGGAACTCCTAATATTTTTAAACTGCTTCCAAATGCTTTTCCTGACGGCAATACAGCTACTGTTAAAAATGCTATAAATGCTCCCATTTTTACTAATCCACCTGATAATACTGGTGAAAATGTATGTGGTGCATTCCCATGCGCAAGAGGAAGCCAAATATGGAATGGAAAAATTCCAAGTTTGGTAAGTCCTGCCATTACTAATAGGAAAAACATTCCTGTAGCAAGTAATGGATCTTTTGCGACACTAGCTAACACTGCCACAGTGTCAAATGTATTATATTTTGAATATAAAAACATTATCCCAAACAGCATTGAAAACGAACCTGCTGTACTAATTGTATAATATACAACTGATGCCTTTCTTGATTTTCCTAGAGGTATTATGAACATAGAACCCCAAACAACTATCTCCCAAAATACAAATATTCCTAATAAGTTGCTCGAAAAAAACAATCCTATTGTTCCTGCTAATGACAACAAATATAAAAAATTATATGATGCAGGATATATTAGTCTTTCCATCCAATATATATTAAAGAACGAAGCTCCTACATAAGTTAATGTCATTACCATTGCAAAAAACCATCCATAAGGTGTTATCTTAAATTGAAAAATATTTTGACCTGAAACCACAGATAAATCTTTATAACTATACAATACAATTAATGTTATTAATGATATTATAACAGTTATCCATGCTCCAGATTTTTTATTTAATTTTGTGGTAAAATAAGCTGCTACTCCACCAACCATAATTAACAATATTAAATTTATTAAGCTCATCGATTCCCCTCCTTTCTATATTTTTAATAAAACTAGAGGCATTATACCCATAAATACTATTAATACTCCCAATATTCCTACACTACATTTTAAAATAAATTCTCCATCTAAAGAAAGTGATGTTACATATTTTTCAGATGTTTCGACTCCTTCTTCTCCAGGAACCCATAATTTTGATAACAATCTAACATAATATACACCTTCTATTAAACTTGAGATTAATAGTACTACTGCTACCCATTCGTGATTTCCATTAAATATAGCAATTAAAACTTTTAATTTAACATAAAATCCAAAAAACATTGGAAGTCCTATTATTGACATTGCTGCTGTTGTAAATCCAAATCCCATTATTTTATGCTTATTAAATATTCCTCTTAAATCTTCTACTTTATCACTACCTGCTTGAATAGCTAATGCTCCTGCTATAGAAAACATAATTAATTTTGCAACTGCATTATTTACAATTTGTAATATAGCTACATCATCAAGTTTCAATAAAAATAGAGTAACTATAAGACCTGCTTGAGCAATACTTGAAAATAGAAGTATCTTTCTTAACGAATTTCCTGAAAATGCTGCTGTTTCCGCTAAGAATAAAGTCAATAATGAAATTGTTATTAATACTATTGATAAATTTTGTGATATTAATAATGTTTGAGAAAATAATCTACCAAACACAAACATTATTGCTGCTGCATATACAGAGGCAAATATCGGTCCTGATAATTTATTTGTAGAGTTATAAACTCCTTTTACCCAACCATTAAATGGAAATAATTTTGATTCTACTGCAATTCCAGCAAATATTAAAACTATTGGTAATAATAATACTCCGCTTGTAACTCCAGGAGCATATAATTTTCCTCTCAAATCAGCCATATTAAGAGTTCCAAATATATTATATATAATTATTATTCCAAATAGATATAAACTTGATCCAACTGTTCCAATAATCAAATAATTAAATGAATGTCTATATTTTTTAGTCATTGCAGATATTATATATCCTGATATTGAAGCAATCTCTAAGAATACAAATAAGTTAAATAGATCTCCTGTAAGTACCATTCCGTTTACAGCTGCTAAAGATACAATTAATACAGAAGCATATTTTTTCACTTCACTATATCCCATAATAACTGCTAATGCAAAGATTATATTAACGATTAATATTCCTGTAAAACTATATCCATCCAAAACAAGTGTAATTCCAAATGGCGGTTTCCAATTACCAATATTATAAATTCCATATTTCACCACTGATAAAAGATATAAATTTATAGCTATTGATAAAGATAATAATATTTTAGCTCCTCTTTTCCACATTACTGATATAAATGCTAACAATAGAGGAAATGCTACTAACAATACTGGACTATTCATCATCTTTTACCTCCATTTCATCCAAATCAAAAGTTCCATATTTTGCATAAATATTTTTTGCAAATGCAAGTCCTACTGCAGTTACTCCTACTCCTATTACAATTGAGGTAAGAACTAACGCTTGTGGCAATGGATCTACAAACTTTATCATATTATTATTAAATACTTTTGTAAATATAGGTGCTACTCCACCTTTTACATATCCTATAGATATTATAAATAAATTTAATCCAACATCAAGCACATTTAAAGAAATTAATATTTTTAATAAATTTCTTTCTGTTAACATTCCATAAATTCCTATTAATATTAATATTATAAATAAATATTGTATCATTATTCCACCTCCCCTGAGATGAAGTTCACTATGATTCCTGATAATTCAGCTCCAACTTTTAATCCTACAAGTACATATATTATAGGTATAATTCCTGCACTAAATAAATTTCCTATTGTGCCTGTTGGTAAAAAATTATACAAAAATGCTCCACCTAACAAAATACCTGTTAATCCTATTATTACATATAAGCTTCCTGCTATTCCTTCAACTAATTTTAGCGAATGAACTTTTGCTTGGAAATCTTTATGTGATACATATAAAAGCAATACTATACTTGCTAACATACTTCCTCCTGGAAATCCTCCTCCTGGAGTCAGATGCCCATGAACAAATATATATACTCCTACAATAAACATTAATCCCACAATTACTTTTACTCCTGCTTTTACTATAAAATTAGGTTCTACTGCAAATTGAAGTTTTGTCCCAACTCCTCCTAAAAGAAGTGCCACTCCTAATGCAGATACAAATAAAACTGTAACTTCTCCTAAAGTATCAAATGATCTATAATTTACAACAATAGAAGTTACCACGTTTGCTGAACCTGATTCTAAATCCTTATTTTTTCCATATCTAATACTCTCATTGTTTCCATTTACATTTTTGTTTAAAAATTTATTAGAAACAGATTGAGAGATATTAGCTTCTCCATATTTGTTAAATTTAACTTTTGAACTGTCCAAATATAGATTACTAAAAATAAAATATCCAAATAAAATTACAATTAATAAAGCACCTATTTTTTTCATCTATTTATCGCCCTCCTTTTTTGCAGAAAAAAGAGTAAACAGAAATAATGCTGTTGCCATTCCTGAACCAATAACAGCTTCTGTAATACCTACATCAGGTGATTTCATAAATACAAAACTAACAACTGCAAGCATACTCATAATCGATAAATAAATTATAGAATTTAAAACTTTTTTAGATGATACTGCCATTATGCCAAATAATATTAAAATCAATCCTATTATTATTTCAGAAATCTCAATTATCCCCATTTTCATCACCTCTTTTATACTTGTCTTCCATCTCATCAACTACAACTTTTGCTGGTTTCACTCCAATTAAATAAGCAGCTCTTCCTATAGCAGAACTTCCTACTGGATTTGTTATAGCTAAAAATATTACTATTAATATAGTTTTTACTAACCAACTTGGATGCAAAAATCCTACTCCTAATATAAGAGATATTGCTCCAAGAGTTGTTGCTTTTGTTCCTGCTTGAAGTCTATTATATACATCTGGCATTCTAAATATCCCAAGTCCGCCTAGGGCATAAAATAAAGCTCCTATTATTATTAAAACATAACCTATTACACTCATTTTCTCCCCTCCAAATACCTTGCCATTAATACTGTCTCTACAAATGCAAGTATTCCATATACTAAAGCAATATCCAAATATAGGCTATTCCTAAAGATATGTGCTAAAAATACTATTGCTCCTGTTATAATTACATTTAATGTATCAACTCCAACTACCCTATCTGGAACTGAAGGGCCTAAGATTACCCTTAATATAGAAAAAAACACCCCAATTCCAAGTAAACTAAAAACAACTAAATTAATCATTCAAAAATCCCTCCTAACACCTTCTCAAAGGTTTGAGATATGTTTTCTTGATACTCTTTGCTTCCACTTCCTTTTACATCAATCCAATGAATATAGATATTTTCATCATCTACATCCAAAGTTAATGTTCCTGGTGTTAAAGTAATTGAATTTGCTAAAGCTAATTTTCCAACTTCTCCTTTTAAAGATGTTTTGATTTTTACAAATCCTGGATTAATAGGAAGTGATGGCGACAATACTCTGTATGCCACATCCAAATTGGATAATATCATTTGATAGATAAATACTGGAATGTAAACAAACACAAATTTAAATATTTTTACAATACTATCAACTCCAAATGAATAGCTGACTTGTTTATAAATTACAGCAGCCACTATAAGTGAAGCTATTCCTCCAACAACTATTTCTTGGATAGAAATTCCTGTTGCAACAATCCAAATTAACCATAGCAAAACAAACGTTGAGATAAACTTTTTCATTTTTGTCCTCCTTTCTTTTTTTGTTTTTATGTATCTGTAAAATTTAAGATTTTCTTAAAAGATTGTGAAATATAGGTACTTTTTTCACATATCATTGTATGATAATATTAACTTATTAAAGCTGACTAATATAATATACAATATTGCAACTGCCTGTGTCAAGTTTTTTATCTTTTTTGGTTTGTTTTTAATCATATTGTAACTCGTTTTTATAATATTAACCTATAATTTAACAAAAATCAATTTTTTTATTTATTAGAAAATATAAATTTATTCAGAAAATAATGCAAAAAATAAAAAAACAGGATTTTACTCCTGTTTTTAATCTGTTTTATATAATTTTAAAAATTATTTTTTACACCCTTTTCTTAAAACTATACATTCTGCTGCTTTTATTATTGGATATTTTGTAGGTGCAGAACTAAGCAACGGATGAGTTCCTATTTGAGTTGTATATAACTCAGTAACTGTCATTCTATTTTGAATAGCTAATCCAAGAACATTTATTAGTTCTCCAGCACTTTCTCCTCCAATTACTTCTGCCCCAATTATTATTTCAGAATCTTTTGCTACTATTAATTTTACAAATTGTTTTTTTGTTCCAGGTAATGTTCCAGGATGTTTGTCAACACCTTCATTTCTACCTACCATTACTTCAAATCCACTTCTTTTAGCTTCTTCTTCTGTAACTCCTGCTGCTCCAAATCCAATTTCTCCAATTGCTGTTGAAAATATTGCTACTGTTCCTATAAAAGTTCTTACAATAGATAGGTTATATAAATTCATTCCTGCCATTCTTGCCTCTGCTGCTGCTGTTGAAGCAAGCATAATTGGTGTAGATTTTCTTGTAATAAAATCTACTTTTGCTGCACAATCTCCAACTGCAAGTACATCTTTATCATCTGTTCTTAAATAACTATCTACTCTTATTGCTCCTAATTTATTTAATTCTAATCCAGAGTCTGCTGCCAATTTAGTATTTGGTCTATATCCCATTGAAAGCACTACTGCATCAGCTTCTATTCTTTCACCATTTTCCAATACTACTGCTTCTACTTTCCCATCTCCAACTATCTCTTTTACAGCTACTCCTGTTTTTAAACTCACTCCTCTTTTTACCAATATTTCTTGAGCTCTTTCTGCTATTTCTACATCAAATGCTCTTCCTAATATTGTAGGTAATACTTCTACTAAAGTTACATTTTTTCCTATTTTATTTAATTCATCTGAAACTTCTACTCCAATAAATCCAGCTCCAATTACAACTATTTTTTTCATTGAGTTAAATTTTTCTTTTATTGCATCAAGATAAATTTTATCTTTAGGAATTGAGAATACATTTTCTAAATCTGAACCTTTTAACCAAGTTGGTTTGTATGGAGTTGAACCAGTTGCAAATACTAATTTATCATATTGAAATTCTTCTCCTGAAGCAGTTTTTAAAACTTTTTCTTCTCTATTCACATCTACAACTTCATCCTGTTTAAATTCTACTCCAGCTTTTTTTAATCCACCTAAAGGGATAACATCTTTATCGCTAGAATCTAATGTCCCAAAAATGTATGGAATTCCACAAGGAACTAAAGCATCTTTCTCTTTTCTAATCAATAATACACTTTTATCAGGGTAATGTGCTTTCCCTGTCATTGCTGAAACTAATCCTGCTGCACTTCCACCTATTACAATTACATCAAATTTTTTCATCATAAAACCTCCATTAATTTATTTTTTTGCATTATATATATCTTATCATCTTCATATCATTATAATACAATATAATCTTTCTGTCAATTGTTATGTTAAAAAAATCTTTTGACACACCAATAAAATTTCACAAGAATATTCTAAACACAGTTATTTTTTCTTTTTTAAAAAATAATGTAACTCTACATTTTCAGCTTGGCTTAATCTCCTACAAGTTTCTCTTGCAATATTTAATATTACTCTACTAAATATATCTTTATCTTCTTTAGCTAATTTCATTAAAGCTTTTTTAGATATAATCAATAGCTCTACATCTTCTGTTGCAATTGCTGTAGCACTTTGTGGCTGTATTCCAATCAATGCTGTTTCTCCAAAACAACTTCCAACACCAAATTCTATTAATTCAAATATTTCATTCTCTTTTTCAAAATAGAGTTTTACTTTCCCTGAATTAATTATATAAATATTACTTGGAGAATCGCCTTGTTTAAATATAATTTCATCTTTTTTATAATAAACACTATTTAAAACTCCAAAAATTCTATATAATTGCAAATCATTTAATCCACCAAAAATTGAAATCCTATTTATTATAGGAACTACTTTATCTATATCTATAAGTGGATAAAAAATTTCTTTTTTCATATAAAAGCACCTCTTTTAAAATTATCATAATATAACTCTACACAAATTATAACTTATATTATCTCCAAATTCAAGCATAAAAAAAGAGAATCTAAAAGATTCTCTTTTTAAAAATTATTATTTTACTTCTGTAGCTTTTATTTCCCAAATTTCATCTGCATATTGTTGTATTGTTCTATCACTTGAGAATTTTCCACCATTTGCAACATTTATCATGGCTTTTTTAGCCCAATCAATTTTATCTCTATATGTTGCACCAATTTTTCTTTGTGCTTCAGCATATGATGCAAAATCTCTTAAAACATAATATTGGTCTGGTCTATTTCCTTCTACACCATACATTAATGAATCATATAACTCTCTAAATATTTCTCTATTATCTGGGCTATATGTACCATCAACTAATTGATCAATAACTTTTTTCAATTCAAGATTTCTATTGTATTCATCCCATGGATTATATGAATTTGTTTTATTTAATTCTAAAACTTCATCTGCTTTTAATCCAAATATGAATGCATTTTCTTCTCCAGCTTCTTCTACTATTTCAACATTAGCTCCATCTAAAGTACCAATTGTTAAAGCTCCATTTATCATAAATTTCATATTTCCAGTTCCTGAAGCTTCTTTTCCAGCAGTAGATATTTGTTCTGATACATCTGATGCTGGGAATATTTTTTCTGCAACTGATACTCTATAATTTTCTATAAATACAACTTTTATTTTTCCTTTTATAGATTGATCATTATTTATTTTATTTGCTATACTATTTATTAACTTTATTACTAATTTAGCTCTTCTATATCCAGAAGCTGCTTTTGCTCCAAATATGAATGTTCTAGGATATATATCTAAATCAGGATTTTCTTTTAATCTATTATATAAAGCCATTATATTTAATACATCTAATAATTGTCTTTTATATTCATGTAATCTTTTTACTTGAACATCAAATATTGAATTAGGATCAACATCTATATTATTATGTTCTTTTATGTATTCAGCTAATTTAACTTTATTTTCATATTTTATTTTCATAAATCTATTAACAACTTCTTCATCATCAATAAATTTTTCAAATTTCTTTAATTCAGAAAGATTTATTGCCCAATCTGTTCCAATTTTTTCATTTAATAATTTTGCTAACTCTTTATTTGATTTTAATAACCATCTTCTTTGAGTTACTCCATTTGTCTTATTATTAAATTTTTCAGGATATAATTCATACCAATCTTTTAATTCTTGATTTTTTAATATTTCTGTATGTAATGCTGCAACACCATTTACAGAATGAGACCCAACAATTGCTAACCATGCCATTTTTACCATACCATCAGCTATTATTCCCATTCTATGAGTTCTCGCCCAATCTCCAGGATATTTTTCATTTAATTCAGCTAAGAATCTTCTGTTTATCTCTTCTACTATTTGATAAATTCTAGGTAATAATCCACTAAATAGATCAATTGGCCATTTTTCTAATGCTTCCGCCAAAATTGTATGATTTGTGTATGCACATGCTTTAGTAGTTATATCCCAAGCTGTATCCCAATTTAATCCTTCCCAATCTAAGAATATTCTCATTAATTCAGGAATAGCTACAACTGGATGAGTATCATTTAATTGCATTGCTACTTTTTCAGCAAATTTAGAAAAATCATTTCCATATTTTTTCTTATAATTTCTAACAATATCTTGTACACTTGCTGATACAAAGAAATATTGTTGTTTTAATCTAAGTGCTTTTCCTGATGGACCACTGTCATTAGGATATAATACTCTTGAAATATCTTCAGTTATACTTTCTTTTGACATTGCTTTTATATATTCTTGATCATTAAATAGTTGTAAGTCAAAACCATCTTCTGCTTCTGCTTCCCACAATCTTAATGTATTTACTGTCTTATTATTGTATCCCACAATAGGCATATCATATGGCACAGCTGTTATAACTTCTGCATCCACTCTTTTAAATCTTTCTCTTCCATTTTCTTCTCTAACAAGAGTAACTTTTCCGCCAAATTTAATTTCTATAGATTCATCTTTTCTTTTAACAGACCAAGGATCTCCATTTTTTAGCCAGTTATCAGGAAATTCTACTTGATATCCATCTATTATTTTTTGTTCAAACATTCCATATCTATATCTAATTCCATATCCATGTCCTGGTAATTTTAAACTTGCCAATGAATCTAAGAAACATGCTGCTAATCTTCCAAGTCCACCATTTCCAAGTCCAGCATCTGGTTCTGTGTCTTCCACTTCATTATAATTAAATCCAAGTTCATTTAAAACTTCTGCCACATCTTCTTCTATAAGCATATTTACCAAATTATTACTTAAAGCTCTTCCCATTAAAAATTCTGCTGAAAGATAATATGCTTGTTTTACCTCTTCTTCTGCATAAGTTTTTTTTGTATCTAACCAATTGTCAAGTACATAATCCATTGCTGCTCTTGATACTGCATCAAATATTTCTTGCTTAGTTGCACATGAAATTGTTTTACCAAATTGTTCTTTTAATTTCAATTTGATATTTTCCTTAAACTCTCCTCTGTTAATATTCATTCTCTTTTCTCTCCTTTATTTTAAATTTAAACATTACCTACTTTTCTAAACATATTATATAAATTTGAGAACACTTTGTCAAGTAAGTTAATTTTTTAACAATTTATAACAAAAAATAAAAATGGAGCCGCCTATCCGATTCGAACGGATGACCTGCTGATTACAAGTCAGCTGCTCTGGCCAAACTGAGCTAAGGCGGCTCATCATTATTAAATTGCTATTATTGTATGGTGCCCAGACGCGGAATCGAACCACGGACACGGGGATTTTCAGTCCCCTGCTCTACCGACTGAGCTATCTGGGCATATACTTTATGGCGGGGCTGACGAGGGTCGAACTCGCGACCTCTGGCGTGACAGGCCAGCGCTCTAACCAAACTGAGCTACAACCCCTTTAAGCGAAAATGAGTATACCATACTATTTCTTTCTTGTCAAGCATTTTTATAGAAAATATTTTCAGCACAAAGAAAGAAGAACGCAAAGGTACACAAAGAAAAAAATTTGAAACCACTATTATATCTATGATTTCGCCAATAAATCTTTTGATAACATTGGAATATATCCTTTTTTCACTATATCTTTTCCATGTTGTAATTTTTCATCCATCGTAGAGACACGATTTATCGTGTCTCCTGTTCTCGTGTCTATGTTATCACGTCTCCATTTATCATCTTTTATTTTAATTTATTTTATTTTTTGTGTTTTATGATTCAACCACAAAAACTATGTTTCTGATTAATTTCCTAAAATTACTCTTGCTCAAACCATTGGTTCTATTAGACTGATTTTTTGAAAAAATTAAAAAATACATTTTTGTGGATAAATCATTTTATTAAAAAAACACGATAAATCGTGCTTCTACATATCATTTTTGTTGTTATAGAGACGTAGCATGCTACGTCTCTACTGTTAATTATTTCAATTTTTTATATACTTCTGAACTTTAACCCATTTTGCTCCCAAATCATATAATTAATTTTTTTATTTCATCTATATTTTTGTCAGCTTCTTTATATCCCTCTTCTATAATCTTTTCCCCTTTAAAAAAATTTAATTGCATATATTTTAAAACATCAGGTTTCAAAAATATATCTGCTTCTCTTTCTGTCCTTTTTAAATCTCCCATAAATAATATATTTAAAAAATTTTCAATAACTAATATTTTTTCTTTTATCCCCTCATTTTTTGTCAAACTAAACTTACTTTTTTTTAAAATTGTCTTCAAAATTTCATTGTTTGCTATTTCATCTATAAAAATTTTCCCTGGATTTAGAATTAATTCTTCTCCATCTTTTAAGAGTTCTTCATCAACTACTTTATCATCTTTATTAATTTTATCTCTAAAACCAATAGCTATTATTTTTTCAGCTCCATATTTTTTAGCTATATGTATTGGCAAAGGATCATATACTCCTCCATCAGTTAAGTATCGTCCTCCTCTTTTTACCGGCTTAAATATCAAAGGAATACTTATACTTGCTCTTACCCCTTTATATAGCTTACCACTACTTATTATAACTTCTTCTCCTGTTAAGAAATCCGTTGCATTTATATAAAATGGTATTTTGCAATCAGAAAAATTTCTTCCTCTTGTTAATATTTTAATAAACTCTTCTGCATATTTACCTTTTAACAACCCATTTTTTCTCTCTTTTGTAAAATCTAACAATAAGGAATAATTAAAATTTGAAGCAATTCCTTCTATATATTTAATTGGCATTCCAATTGCATAAAGTGAACCTATTATAGAACCAATACTACTTCCCACTATTAAATCAGGTTTTATTCCTTCCTCTTCTAATCTTTTTATTACTCCAATATGTGACAATCCCCATGCACTTCCACCACTTAAAACCAATCCCAATTTTTTTCGTGATTCTTTCAAAATTATCACCTCTTTATATTATCTTCAACTTATCTTTTTAATCTTACTTTAATTCTTTTACTTCAAATCCAGCATTTTTTAAAACCTCTTCTGCTTTCTCATTTTCTTTATTAACATCAAATCCAACTCTTATGCTTCCACCATAGTTTTCTCTAATATGTAATACCTCTATATCTTTTATATTTATATTATTTCTACCTAATATTTTAGTTATATCTCCAATTATACCTGGTTTATCTGGTACAAAAACTATAAGCTCTATCATTGGCGACAATATACCTTTTCTTCTTTGAGGAATTTTATCTCTTACCTCTTTTCCATTTCTAAAAAGTGCAGTCAACATCTCTTCATTGCCATTTTTTATATTCTCTTCAAAATTTGACAACTCTTTTTTAAATTTATCTATTGCATATAAAATTTTATCTCTATTGGTCAAACATATATCCCTCCACATTTCTGGGCTCCCTGCAGCTATTCTAGTAGTGTCTCTAAATCCTCCTGCAGCAAGAGATAATATAATATTTTGATTATTATTGCTAATATCATTGGCTGTATTTACTAAACTACTTGCAAGAATATGAGGCAAATGACTTATAGAAGCTACTGCTAAATCATGAATTTCAACATCTAACTCCAACAGTGTTGAATCAAGTTTTTTTACCATCTCTTTTACTTTTTCAAATGCAGATAAATTTGTATTTTTTGTTTTTGTTAATACATATATTGCATTTTCAAATAGATATGGATCCAAAGCTTCAACTCCTGTCTTTTCAGAACCAGCCATTGGATGTCCACCTACAAAATATATATCTTTTGGCAATATATTTTCTATTTCCTTTGTTATATATTCTTTTGTACTTCCAACATCAGTTATAATTGCACCTTTTTTCAAATATGGCAATGCTCTTTTTACTAAATTCGGCATTAATTTTACTGGAACTGATAGCACTAAGATATCTATTTCACTTAATCTATCATCTAGCTCTATCATATATTCATCTATCGCATTAAGAGAAACCGCCTTTTCAAGTTTAGAGCTATTTCTTCCAATTCCTATAACTTTATCCGACCATTTTTTCTTTTTTAAAATATAGCCGATACTACCACCTAATAATCCAACTCCCCAAATTGCAACTTTCATAAATTCACCTCTTTTGTAATTTTAAAATTTTTCTTTGTGTGACTTTGCGTTCTTCTTTCTTTGTGCTGAAATTATTTCCCCTACAAAAACTTGACACTATCAAAATTTTATTTTTAAACATTTCCTGATTTTTATATTTTTTATCACTTTAAAATTACTTTTTCTTTATCTTCTTTGTAAAAATTTTAGAACCAAAATAAGCTGTCAAAGGAACAGCTATTAATATCCCTATACTTCCTGCTATTGATCTTAAAAATTCTGTAGAAATAAATTCAAAATTTAAAATTCTAATAAGAGGATAATCATTTTTTTGTACCATAAACATTAAAATTGTAAACATAGAACTTCCTATATATGCCAATATTAAAGTATTTACCATTGTTCCTATGACATCTTTTCCTATTTTCATTCCCGATTTCAAAATCTGTTTTTCTGTTAATTGATTATTATGTTCTCTTATTTCATTTAACGACGATGCAATTGATATCGCTGTATCCATCACCGCTCCAAGGCTTCCTATTATAATTCCAGCTGATATTAATTCTACTACATTCACATTCTTAAATAAATTTGAAGCATATATAGATTCCAAATCAGTATATCCTGTTAATTTCATTGCATATATATATATTTGTGATAAAACTCCCGCTATTATTGTACCTCCAATTGTACCTAAAAATGCAACTAGCCCTTTTTTACTGTCTCCTGCCACAAAATATATTGTAAATAGTGCTATTAAAAATGAAAATATCACTCCTAACCATAACGGGGAATATCCTTTTAAAATTAGTGGTAACATTCCATAAAAAATAAAAAATATAGATATTGCTATACCCATTAATGCTTTTACTCCTTTACCTTTTCCAATTACAATTACTAAAAATATAAATATAAGTAAAATAGATATCATTAATCCTCTTTTATCTATATCAATAATATTATAAGTAATCATCCCATCTTGATTATGTATATCTAAAACAACATCTTCATTTCTTTTTATTGGAACATTATATGCTTTATCTTTAAAAACAGGATGCATAATAAGGACTTTTTTATTTTTATAATCTCCTGTTTTTATCTCTACTATTACTTTAATTTTTTTTGATATACCATTTTCTACTTCATCTTTATTTGCTGAAATAGTTCTTAAAATTTCAGTGATTTTTCCTTTTTCATATTTATCATTAGAACTAGCAAATATAAATATTGGAAAAATTAAAAATATAATTAAAATTCCTATTTTTTTTATAAAATTCATTTTCTCCTCCTATTTTCTATCTATTTAACCTTAGTAAAATTTATATCTACTACTTTTATTCCATCAACTGCTGCGCTTACAATACCTCCAGCATAACCTGCACCTTCTCCTATTGGAAATAAATTTTCTATATTTATAGCTCTACTCTTTTCATCTCTTTTTATTCTTACAGGCGAAGATGTCCTTGTTTCCGCTCCTATTAAATTAGCTTTATCTGAAATGAAATATCTATTTTTACTCCAATAATTAAATGCTTTTTTTAAATTTTTGGAAACATATTTTGGCAACAAATTATCCATTTTATATGATTTCAATTCCATTTTAAAACTGCTTTCTATATTTTTATTTGTTTCTTTATTTTCTAAAAAGTCTATTAAATTTTGATAAACAGCTCCGTAATTTCCAACCTCTTTATATGTCTTTCTTTCAATTTTTCTTTGTAATTTTATTCCATCAAATAAATTTTTTCCATAATCTTTTTCTGTTATTCCTACCACTACTGCTGAGTTTGAGAACGCTCCATCTCTTGTGCTATAACTCATTCCATTTACTAACGAACTTCCTAATTCTGATGCAGAATTCACAATTTCTCCTCCTGGACACATACAAAAAGTGAAAGCTCCTCTATTTTCATTTCTATTATTATATGTGAAATTATATGTTGCAGCTCCTAAATTAGGATTATTTGCAAATTTACCATATTGCATCTGATCTATAATTCCTCTTGGATGTTCTATTCTGACACCTATTGCAAAATCTTTATTTTCAAGATATACTCCATTTTTATTTAACATTTCATAAGTATCTCTAGCGCTATGTCCAATCGCTAAAATTAAATATTCAACATCAATTTTTTCATCTCTATTTATTTCTATTGATTTAACTTTCCCATTTTTTATATTAATATCAGTTAGCTTTGAATTAAAATAAACTTTTCCTCCAAGAGCTATTATTTTTTTTCTCATATTCTTTACCACTTCTTGCAGTATATCAGTCCCTATATGTGGTTTATAATCATATAAAATATCTTTTTTAGCCCCGTTTTCAACAAAAGTTTTAAATACTTTATCTATATATTCACTTTTTATTCTAGTAGTTAATTTTCCATCAGAAAATGTTCCTGCTCCACCTTCTCCAAATTGAATATTTGAATTTTTATTTAATTTGGCATTTTCAAAAAAATTATTAACAGTTTTAGCTCTATTTTCTACTTTTTCTCCTTGTTCAAATAGTAATGGTTTTAACCCATATTCTGCTAATCTAAGAGCAGCAAAAAGACCTGCTGGTCCTGTTCCAATAACGGCCACTTCTCCTTTTAATTTTACAGGTTCTCTTTTTACATTTTCTAATTGTTTATATTCTTTTATCTGAGAATTTTTTATATCCATATGTTTATTTGTTGTTACTAATAATTTATATATAAATTTTATATTCCCTTTTTTTCTGCTGTCAATTGACCTTTTAAGGTAATCAATTCCTTTTACATTATATTTTTCTATCCCCATTTTCTTTAGTTGAAACATTATTGCCTTATCTTGATTCTTTTCAACTGGTACAATTACATTATTCACTTCATATCTCATATTTATATCTCCCATCTAAAAAATTTATCTATCTTTTCTTGATTTTCCTGCGTATAATTTTCAATTTGTTCTTTTACTAATTTAGAAATATATTCTATTTTTTCCAAATTATCTGGATAATATATTGGAGTACTTTTTAATGGTGTAGAATAAAGTTCTAAATCTTGTCCTTTCTTTTTACCATTATAATAAAACCAATCAAAAAACATTTTGCTATTTAAATAACCTAAAATATAAAATAGATTTAATTCATATATAGTTTGTTTTAATGTCAAATAATATATATCTGCGCTTCCATAAAATGAACTATTTGAATATGAAAAAAGATTTTTTGAGCCTCTTTGTCTTCCAACTATTTTTTCATTTTCAAAAATTTCTTTTTTTCTTCCCCACTGCAAATTATACCAATTAATCAAACCATTTTTCACTTCTCTCCTTTTTTCCAATCTCTCTTTGAATGGCAGGAGTTCCTTTAATAATTCAGAATCAACTTCTATATTCTTATCCAAATATAATATCCAAAAATCATTTTTATCTTTAATTTTATAATTTAATATATCTTTACTTTTATAAAATGGCTTTAAATATTTTGAAAATCTCTCTTCAAAATTTTCTCTTACAAATGCTTTGTCATATCCACTTACAATCCCTTGATTTATATTTAAAATATCTCCCAATTTAAAATTACATTTTTTATTCATTTTATTAAAAAATATCAATTTTTCATTAGAAGCAGTTACTATTTTACAATTATCTGTATATAATAAATTAGAATTTATAAATTCATCTATCTCATCATTTATTACTCTTGTTTTTATAGTTTTATCCATTTTTATTAATGAAAATATCATATTATGCTGTCCCAACGCTCTTTTAAATACAGATTTATTCAAATCCTCAATATAATAAAATTGGCTGTTTGCCTTTACAGTTGCTCTTAATTTTTTAGCATAATCAGCTGTAAACCAATAATTAGTAGTTATATATGTTAAAATTCCATTTTTTTTTAAAATCTCTATCCCTTTTTCTATAAAAAAATATAAATAATCCATTTTTCCTTCATAATATTTTTTACCAAATTCACTATTTTTTATATCAATAAAAAACTCTCTATTATTTTTTTCACCTAAATATGGTGGATTCCCAACAACTATATCATAATTAACTTCAAATGTTTTTAATAAAGAGTTTTCTATATTTAACTCTTTTTCAAAAGAATAATCATTAATATTATAACTTTTCAATATTTTTTTTAATCTAATTTTTGCTATATCAATAGAATCTTTATCTATATCATATCCAGTAATCCAATTTGAAAAAAATTTATATTCTCCAAAATATATTTTAGATATTTTTATTAAAAAATTTAAACTTTCTACTAAAAAATTTCCTGTCCCACAAGATAAATCTATTAATTTTAAATTTTTTAATTTTTCTTTTCTATCTCCATCTTTAAAATATTTATAAAATGATATTGCTAACATTTTTCTAGTTATTTCTTGTGGTGTATATACCGAAAACTTTTTTCCTAATTCAGTTTCATATTTATCACTAATATCGTATCCAAATTTATACATTATTTCACATTCCTTCTTTAAATTTTTTAATAATAATCAGAAACAAAAAAGAACCTCCTAATAATTTGGAAAGTTCTTCTTTATTCTTAATAATTTTTTGAAAATGTCATTAATTGCGTCAAATCATTAATTATTCCAATAGAAGTAAATCCAACTTCTTCATAACGTTTTATTAATTTTTCACTATTTTCATCTTCTAAAACTTCTATTAAAATTATTTTCCCTCCAATTAAAGATTTAACTTCATCTATTATATCTAATATATAATCAATTATTTCCTCAAGTCTAATTATTTTTCTATTATATTTATCGTCTCTTCCTATTTGCCCAATTAGAAATGAATAAAACACCTCATCATCATAGCCATTGCTAACATTAATTTTCATTTTATTTTTTTTATTTGCAGATATTTTATGTTCTTCTCTAATTATTATCGGCTTTATTGATAATGCAAAATATGCTATAATATTTCCATTTTCTTCATCGATAATCAAATAAGTTCTAGAAATATTTTCTTTTTGCATTCTAATAGAATTTATATGCAAAAAATTTTCAACATCTTTATTCCTATGACAAGAAAACGTTGATAAATACTTTTCAACTCTATTTTCTGCTAAATGGAAGCATTCTTTTTTACTATCTTTTGAAATTTTATTTTTATTAATATAAATCTCTTCACTATTTATGTAATTAATATCTTTAGATTCTATATTTTTAGCCTTTGATATTTCATCAATATAAAAATTTTCAAGTAATTTTTTTAAACTTAATATTTTATATCGCATTCTTAATATTTTTTTAAAAGAGAACTTATAGTTTTTTTATCAGCTTCTCTTTCTTCCTTGCAATTATTTATAACCCTTGTAGCAGTTTTTGTTGAAAACTCAGATTTTAACATAGAATGAATTTTATCTATTGCTTCTTTATTTTTTATTATTATATTCCTAGTAAATGATTTCGTAGCCATTATAATCACTTCCTTATATTTTATTAAGGAACGGTAAAAATAACCTTCCGATTTTGTTATAAAATACGCAACGATTTAGGAACACTTTAAAAACAACCTTATCCTTTTGTTTTAAAATACGCAACGATTCAAGCGTTTTTATAACAAAATATAAAAAAATATTTTTTTAATGTTCTTTAAGCGTTTTTATGACAAAATATAAGAAACTTATTTTTTAAACGTTCTTAAGGAATGGTTTAAAAATATTTTAAACTATTCCTTACTTATATTATACTATATCTAAAAACTATTAACAATGATTTATTTTGCCTTCCAAATATTAAATTTTCAATGTACAAATTAAAAAAAACATTTTATTCTTCTATATCTCATCTCAACTATTCAAAATTTATTCTTAAATCCCTACCCCTTAAACATATTCTTCCCATTCTTTTTATACTCAAAACTCCAAAACAGCAAATATAACAATGCAAAAAATATCAATTTAATTATTATCCAAATTTCAAACAAATTCAATATAGCAACTACTACAACTAACTTAAAACTAACAACTAAAATAAATTTAACAATCCCCATTACATTAATTTTAAAATATCTTTTATTAAAAAAATAGAGTAATAACGTAAAATTTATTCCAGAAGCTATAACTGTAGCTAGTGCTAATCCTATATACTTATACTCTTTTACCAATAAATAGTCCAATAGTATATTTGTTCCAATTGCTATTATAGAAATTTTAACAGGTGTCTTTGTATCTTTATAGCTATAATATCCTCTTACTAATATATGAATTCCTGTATAAAAAAGCAGTCCTAAAGAGTAAGTTGCCAAACTTTCACTTGTAATTTTAATTGCTATATTACTAAATTTCCCATATCCTAAAATTAATTTCACAATATCCTTTGAATAATATATTAAAACTGTCATAGAAGGTGCTACTAAAAATATTAATAATTTAAAACCTTCTTCTATATTTCTCTTTGCATCTTCAATCTTATTTTCAGTTATATTTTTAGATAACATTGGAAATACAACTGTTGCAATTGATATTCCAAACATACCAAGAGGTAAATTATATAGTCTAGTTGCATTTTCAAGTGCTGATATAGTTCCGCTTGATAAAAATGAAGCAAAATATTGATCTACAATAACATTAATTTGTCTTGCAAAAATTCCAACTAGCATAGGCAATAACATAATAAATATTTTTTTTAATGCTGGGTCTTCAAAATCAATTTTTAATCTGAAAAATCCAACCAACTTAAAAAATTGAGGTAATAAAATAATCAGCTGCATAAAACCACCGACCAAAACCCCAATAGCTAAACTATATATACCAATTTTATTATGTAAAAAAGCTGCAAATAGTATTATTGATATGTTAAAAATAATAGAAATTGAAGCTGGAAGTAAAAACTTTTTAAAATTATTTAAAATAGCCCCTATCATACCTGCAATTCCTATTGCAACTATATAAAAAGCCATAATCTTCAATAATTTCCCAGCAAGTTCTTTTGTTTTATCACTATATCCATTAACCATAATATTAACAATATCATTTGAAAAAACTATTGTTAATATTGCCAATAATGATAATATAATAAATAAAATATTAATTATTGAAAATATTAATTTTTTACTCTCTTCTTCTCCTGATTCTTTTAATTTTTCATTATATATTGGGATAAAAACATTTCCCAAAGCTCCTTCTCCTAATAATTGCCTAAAAAAATTAGCTATTTTAAACGCAGAAAAATAGGCATCTGTTAAGACACCTGCTCCAAAAAAATATGCTATAATAACTGTTCTACCAAGCCCTAATACTCTACTTATTAAAGTTATAATCATTACTACAAAGCTATTTCTTAGCATTTTCTTCAAAAGCCTTTCTTTCTTTATATTTAAGCCAATCTTCCTCTTTTACAAACTCTGATTTTGGAGCTATATCTGTTTTCCTAGAAGTTGGAAAAATATACATCCAAGCATCTATCTCTTCATTTGTAGAATCAATAAAAACTTTTTTATTAATTCTTACATATTTGCTATTTGAATAATCGTTTTCATTAAATTCCATAACAAAATCAGTTCTTCTTAATAATTTATCTATATCACTAGCTACCAATAAATTTCCATATACGAAACCATCTTCAGAATCAAATAAAACTGCTGAATCATCATAACTATACAGTTCTCCCTTTGTCTTTACAGGTAATGTTATTAGACTCTCTATTTCTAAATTCTCTTTATCAATATATAATTCTCTTAATTTTCCATATACAAACAAAAAATTAATTTCCATTTATACCTCTCTCCTTTTAGAAATTATATAATCATATCCACTTAGACTAATTATAACTTTCTTCATTTTATATAATTCTAAAACTGCTAAAAATTTTATAACTTTTTTAATTTTTTCAGTTTCTTTATAGAATAAATTTTTCAAATTTATACTTTTAACTTTTTCTAATTTTTCTGTAAAATCATAAATTGCTTCTTCTAATGTATAACTATTCTCATTATCAGATTTCACAACTAATTTATTATTTTTTTTATTCAAAGATTTATCAATAGATTTTATATTTATATATGTTTCATAAATTTTTTCAGTTGTCAAATTAGATAAATCTATATCTCTATTTATTATATTCTTTATTGGCTCTCCTGTTTTAGTATATGAAATATTGTAAATATTTTCCAATTCTCTTATTTCATTTGCCAATTCTTTATAAAATTTATATTCTGCAATCCGTTTTTCTAATTCTTCCTCTTTTTCTTTTTTTTCTCTTTTATTTAATATTGCTAATGATTTAATCTCAAGTAATTCTACCGCTATATTTAAAAATTCTACTTTAATTTTTAAGCTTGACTCTTTAGCTTTATTTATTATACTCAAATAATCATCTATCAACTTAGATATATTTATAGAATATATCTCAACTTTATTTTTCTCCACTAAATGCAGAAGTAAATCTAACGGTCCTTCAAAGTTATCTAACTTAATTTTTATTTCCATTCTCAAATCCTTCTATTACTCTCTTAGCAGTTTCTTTTGCTTTTACTAATGAATGATCTCTATAGTTCCCACACTCTTTTTCAGTTGCTCCAGGAATTTCTGTTGTTTCTAATATCTTTTTTAAAGCATAAATCAAAACTTCTTGTATATCCTCTTTTTTATTCTCATTATAAACACTCATATAAAATCCAGTTCTACATCCCATTGGTGATACATCTATTATATTATCCATTTTATCTCTCATATATGTAGCTATTAGATGCTCTAATGTGTGTACTGCTGCTGTTTCCATTGGTGTAGTGTTTGGCTTTACAAATCTCAAATCATATACTTCTACAATATCCCCTTTGGGCAAATTCATAACTTTTGCTTTTCTAACTTGTGGAGCTTTCATTATTGTGTGATCTACTGTAAAACTTTCTATTAATGGCATTCTAACCACTCCTTCCAAATTTTAATATCATTTTTTATCTCTTTTATCAGGTTTTCAACTGTTTCAAATTTCTTTTCATATCTTATAAATTTCATTAATTCTATTATTATTTTTTCACCATATACATTTTTATCAAAATCAAAAATATTAACCTCTATTGAATGTTCTCCAGGTTTTAATGTTGGATTTTTCCCAATATTCATAATCCCATAATATGATTTATCTTTTTCAGAATCAAAAATTATTTTCACACCATATACTCCATATGGTGGATATGCTTTATTTACTATTTTTAAATTTGCAGTTGGAAAGCCAAGTTTTCTTCCTATTTTTTTCCCCTGCACAATCTTCCCTGAAATCATTACTGGATATCCTAATAATTTTTCTGCTTTTTTTAAATCCCCATTTTTTATATATTCTCTTATAAGAGTACTACTTACAATTTCATCTTCTATTTTCATAGGTTCTACTACGTTTAATTTTATATCATATTTTTCGCTTAATTCTTTCATATAATCTGTAGTTCCTATTGCATCTTTTCCAAAAGTATAATTAAATCCTACAAAAATTTCTTTTACATCCAAAATATCTTTTAATACATTTTTCATAAATTTTTCTGGATGTAAATCTGAAAATTCTACTGTAAAATTTGCAAAAATAAGTATATCTACTCCTAATTTTTCTAATAAAAATTCTTTTTCATCCTTGCTATTTATCATTTTAGGCCCAGCTGAGCTCGTAATTACCTTTAATGGATGAGGACTAAAAGTAAACAATATAGATGTTCCATTTAATTCTTTTGCTTTATCTATTGCACTTTTTATAACGCTTTGATGTCCTAAATGTATTCCATCAAAAGTTCCAAGTGCTACACAAGGATTTTTAAATTTTTCATCTATATTTTCTATACCATATATTACTTTCATTATTTCCTCCTGCTAACTCTTATAAATCCTGAACCAGCAATAATATCAAAATCTATTCCGCTTCTCTCCTCTATTTTATCCAATAATAAATTAACTCCAAGACTGTCACTTGCCATATGTGGCATTACTATTACGCTTATATTACATTTTTTAGCTTCTTTTATTTGATCCTCTGGAAGATGCATACATATAAATGTAGATATACCAATATTTTCTAAATGTTTAAACATTTTTTTATTCCCACTTGTACCACCATTAAATTTCACAAATATTTTCCCTACTCTATTTTCTCCTGTTCCAGCTACAATTTTTGGCTTTAAACTATTTTTAGCTGTTTCATGATACTCTTTTATTTCTAACACAGATTTAATAATATCTTTTAATTTATATACTTTTTTTTCTTCTAAATAATCAATCATATATTTATTAACAAGATTATCCGCTACTGTATGTAAATTAGCAAATGATAAATCTAATAATTTTGCTGCATCCACACTTCTATTATAATTTTGACCATGTAATCCTCTTTCTAATTCTGCTTCTCTTTCTGAAACTAATCTTTCTGCTATATTAACTGGTAGCCCTGATTTTATTAATTCTTCTTGATGAATTTCTAATACTTTCCATAATTTAAGAAGCCCTTTTCCTTCTGGATGATGCCCTAAAATTAAATCTACCCCTAATTTATCTGCTAATAAAATTTCTTGAACTTCTGTATCTATTCCTACAAATATTTTTTTTATATCTTTTCCAGAATTATAATATATAGCTGAATCCAAATATGGATTCATTAATTCATCTTTGTCAAAATATTCTTTTTCTTCATCACTTAATGCCTCAAATTTTTCTTTTTTATCATTCAAAAATTTTTCTATTTCCTCGTTGCTTCTTGGATCACCATCTCTACCTGCTTTTATTCCAATTTCAAAAAATTCGTTTAATTTCATTTTAGTTCGTCTCCTCCTCTAGTTCGTTATATATCTTTTCTAATCTTCTAAATCTATTTCTAATTCCAGATTTGCTAATTCCTATTATCTTTGCCAATTCAGTTAATGAACTTTCAGGATATTTTATCCTAACTTTTGCTACTTCTTCTAAAACTCCAGTTAATGATTCTAATCCAACTTTTTTTTCTATCTCTTTTATCATTGTCAACTGTTTTTCTGCTGTATTTATTATTTTAGTTTCATTTGCTACTTCCCAATTTATTGATCTTACTGTTTTATTTTTTATATCTTTAAACATTATAGTTTCTTCATATTCAAAAAAACTTTTCATTGCTCCAGTCATTACTAAAATATCCATTATATCTTCTGAATTCCTTAAATAAACCAAATATTTATTTTTCTTTTGAGTATATCCAACCTTTTTATTTATTCCTTTTAAATTATCATAAAGTTTTTTAGCATCATTTTTATCTTCTAAAAAAAAATCCATAGAATATTCTTTTTCAGGTTGTTTTATATATCCTGCCACAAGAAATATACCCCTAATATATCCAGCTAATTTTGACTCTGCTTTATTAATTTTTTCTTTATCCATATGTTTAAAATTATCTACAAATACTTTATATCCTTTTTGTTTTCTGACTATGACTCCATAAACTCTATGCTCTCCAAATCTTTTACTAATAGAATATTTTATCTCTATTTTTAGATTTGTAAAACTTTTAATAATGGAATACACTCTTTTTGCTATACCTATATTTTCAACAGTAAAATCTATTCTGTCATTTTTAAAACTATTTTTAGCTTTTAAAACTGCATAAAGTTCATATCTTTTTTCTATAACATTTATAACCTCTTTTTGTAAAATCTCTTCTTTTACTAATTGTGTATATGACATTATTTTGTTTCACTCCACCTTTTCCCACTATTTATATTAGTTATTAATTTTATATTCTCAAAATTTATACTATTCTCCATTACATCTTTTATTAATTTTGAATATTCCTCTATTTTACTATTTTCTATACTAAATACAAGTTCATCATGTACTTGTAAAAGCATTTTTATATCTTTTTTATCTTTTAATTCAGCGTATAATTTTATCATTACAATTTTTAATACATCAGCTGCTGTCCCTTGTACTACACTATTAACAGCCATTCTTTCAGCTTGATTTTTTATATTTTTATTTTTACTATTTATTCCTATAATTCTTCTTTTTCTTCCAAAACGTGTTTTTACATATCCATTTTCTTTTGCAAATTCTACTGTATCATCTATAAACTTTTTCACATTTTCGTAAGTTTCAAAATATTTATCAATATAAGTTTTAGCTTCTCCAACTGTAATTCCTATCTCTTTTGATAATCCAAATGGAGTTTTACCATAAATTATACTAAAATTTACTATTTTTGCAATACCTCTTTCTGCCCTTGTAATCTCTTCTGTTTCATCTTTACCTAAAATTTTTCGTGCTGTTAAATCATGCAAATCCAAATCTTTAGAATAAGCTTCTATTAAATTTTTATCTTTACTTAATTCCGCTAAAACTCTTAATTCCACTTGTGAATAATCTGAAGCCACTAAACTATATCCTTCTTCTGCAAGAAATCCATATCTTATTTTTATACCTTCTGATGTTTTTACTGGTATATTTTGTAAATTTGGATTCACAGAAGATAATCTACCTGTTGTTGTACCAGTTTGATTAAATGTAGTGTGTATTCTATCATTTTTATCAACTAATTTAGGTAAAGCTTCCACATAAGTTGTTTGCAATTTTTTATATTGCCTATATTGTAATAGTTTATCTGCTATTTCAATCCCTCTATTTTTTAAAGTTTCCAAAACTTCTACATTTGTAGAAAAACCTGTTTTAGTTTTTTTAACTGGGTTAATCCCCATTTTTATAAACAGTATTTCCGATAATTGTTTTGGAGAATTAATATTAAACTCTTCATTTGCCATTTCATAAATTTCTTCTTCTAATTTAACTAATTTTCCGTATAATTCTTTACTATATTTTTCAAAATATTTAATATCAATTTTTATTCCATATTTTTCCATTTTTGCTAAAACTTTTACTAATGGCAATTCTATATTTATAAAAAGATCATATAGTTCTTCTTGTTTTAGTTCCTCTTCAAAACTTTTTTTTAAATTTTCAAAATATAAAACTCTCTTGCAATAAAATTCAGTTGCTCTATTTATATCAATTTTTTCTATAACTTCTTTTCCAAATGTCTCTTTATAATTGGCTAATTGTATTCCAAATTTACTATTTAAAATATTTTCCAAATCATACTTACTATCTGAATCCAAAATATAATATGCAATCATAATATCAAAATAGTTTTTCTCTTTTATATACTCTTTTTTTATTAAATTTTTAAGACTATAACCAATAACATTACACTTTTCAATTTTTTCTTTTAATAACATCTCATCACAATTGGTTGCTCCTAAATAATTATGATAAAGCGAAATATAATATAATTTTTCATTACTAGATATTGCAACCCCTGCACCATTAAATAACAAGGCTATTTCATCTGCAAATTCAATATCTCTTAATTTTTCATTATTATCTATAATTATTATATCTTCTTTCTTAAATTCAATTAAATTTTCATTATTAATTTCTTTTTTATTTTCTTCTATTGTTGCTTCACCAGCTTCAATTTTTAATTTTTTCAAAAGTGATTTAAACTCTAACTCATTAAAAATTTTATATAATCTGTCATTATCAAGTTTTTTGAATTCCAGTTTTTCAACATCCACTTCTACTGGAACGTTTTCATCTATAATTGCTAATTTTCTACTTAAAAATGCTAATTCTTTATCTTGTTCTAATTTTTCTCTCATTTTACCTTTAGTTTTATCTATATTTTCATATAATGTTTCTAAATCTCCATATTCAGATATAAATTTTACTGCTGTTTTAGGCCCCACTCCTCTTACTCCTGGAATTCCATCTGAACTATCTCCTTGCAATCCAAAAAGGTCTGGTATCTGGCTTGGTAATACTCCCAATTGTTCCACAACATCATCATCTGTTTCTAAAACCCTAAATTTCCCAACACCTTTTCCAAGAAGTGATATTTTTCTATTTTCAGATAAAAGTTGTGATAAATCTTTATCTCCTGTAACAATATAAGTTTTTATATTGTTTTCAGCTAAATTTTTAGATAATGTCCCCAATAGATCATCAGCTTCATATCCAATAACTTTAAACTTTTTTATATTAAATCCATCTAAAATCTCTTCTATTTTTGAAATTTGTGCTATCAATTCTTCTGGTGCAGCTTTCCTTTGCTTTTTATATCCTTCATACATCTCTCGTCTTTTTAATTGCTCTCTTCTTACATCAAAACAAGCTGCAATATAATCAGGTTTAAATTTATCAATTATACTTAGCAGTGTATTTGTAAAACCATATGCTGCTCCAGTTGGCTCTCCATTTGAATTCCTCATATTTATCA